>JAUPKU010000270.1 GCA_030837285.1 Thermoproteota archaeon
AATTCATGATGTTGGGTATGGAAAGGGACTGTTATTCATCATGAATTTTTTGCAGAGGTCTTCTATTGTTTTCTGGCTGGATTTATGGGATGACTGTCTATATCTTGTTTGAAGCATGAGCGTTAGTGTGCTAGTTTTCTCATAAAGTGTATTAAAGTCAGATGGGAATCGTGATTGGAGCTCTTTTATATTCAAATGCGTTCACGGTCGATTCTGAATATTGGATGTTTTTGATTGTCATACATCTTGCTAGATAATGTACCTTAGAGGTTGAGTGAAGAAAATGGAAAAGGATATTGTAATGGAAATTCAATTTGATCTTCAACTACTGAATCGTATCACTATGTTGGATGGTGATATTTAAGTCATGGGTGTAGCACTAATTTTGTACAGTTAAGAATTAATTCTTGTCGAGAACTTTGGTTTTTAGAAGGCGGGGTTGTGAAAAGGTATGGGTCAATAGTATTCTTGGGTGGAGCTGACTTTAAACTAGGTGATTAGACTTGTGTAGATGCCCATACAATGGCGAAGTATCTAGCCCAATGGGCTTAACGATCTACAATGGCGGGGGGCTCGGAGTGATGAGGGTATCAACAGGAGGCGTAAAATCAGCTGGGGAAAGGTGATAGGAGTGACATATCGCCCAGACATACCACTTTCAAATTTTGAGGGAGGGGATCCCCCAAAATAAATTCGACGAGGAAATTGTTACTGCAGGCTATTTTGAGCGGACAAAATAGTTACTGTTGTTGAGTGATATCCACATCGTTTTAGAGGCGGAACTGGAACAATATCTGAGTTTGGAATGGCGTGGGATGCTTCTCGGATTCGTGCTGGTCAGGAAAGACCCATTATTCTCTTCGGTGAATTCTGGAGAACCCTTATTGAAAACTTGAGATTTATGTACATGCGACCTGGAGAATTCAGACTTTATAAGATAGTGGAGACTATAGCTGAAGCTGTAAGCCCGGGAAAATGTCTTGTCAGTTCTGAGGAAGAAGATAAGTGAAATATCTTATATGCAGGAATTCTGAAAATCGCGTGCATTGTTGATAATGTATCTTGAGTTATCGAACAACGTTGTTGGAGTGAGATACTATATTAAAGTTTATAGCCCGCATGCTAACCTTTAATCTGTTTTGGTGATTGCTTAACTTGGCGAGTAAGCAAGATTATTATGTTACATTAGGAATCAGTCGGGACGCTTCTCAAGAAGAGATTAAAAACGCTTATCGAAAACTTGCCTTAAAGTATCACCCAGATAGGAACAAGTCTCCAGACGCTGAAGAAAAGTTCAAGGAGGTTTCAGAGGCATACGCCATACTCTCTGACCTCGAGAAAAGGCAACAGTACGATGCCTTAGGCAGCGAAGGAATCAAGAAACAATACAAACAGGAAGACATCTATAATCGCCAGAACTTCCAAGATATCTTTTCAGAATTCGGCTTCGATGCTAATGATCTCTTCAATCGGATCTTCGGCAGAGGCTTCGCTTCTCAGCAAGTTCAACCTGAACCTCATCGTGGAAGTGACTTGGAAACCCAAATAGAGGTCACGTTGGAACAAGCTGCTTTTGGAGCCGACGTAGGAGTTACTGTACCTCACATGAAGAAGTGCTCAAGGTGTGGTGGTTCAGGTACAGAGCCTGGAAGTCAATTTGTGATTTGCCCAAAATGTCAAGGCTCAGGAAAAATCGCACATAGAATAGAAGCAGCCTCAGGTTTAAGTCAAATGATCGTCTCTTGTGACCGTTGCAATGGTAGAGGAAAGATAGCTCAGAAGATATGCAACAGATGTGGAGGCAAGGGTCTTGAAGAGAGGCGGACGAGGATTAATATTAAAGTACCAGTTGGCATCGACAATGGCGACCGTTTAGCCCTTCGTGGACAAGGTGAAGATGACCCTAACAACGGTCAGCCAGGAGACCTCTATGTCACAATAAGAATAAAACCTCATCCATACTTGATAAGGAAAGGTTTGGATCTAGTGTATGAGACTAGTATCAATTTTGCCCAAGCTTCGTTAGGTGCTGAGATAGAAGTTCCGTCATTAACTAATAAAAAAATAGTCCGGGTACCACCTGGAATACAAAGTGGCACCATACTCAGATTACGAGGCGAAGGGATAAAAAGTAGTTCAGGTCAAGGAGACGAGCTAGTCCATGTAATGGTAAGAACTCCTGAGCAACTAACGTATAAAGAGAGAAAACTAATCGAGGATCTCGCTAAGGAGTTTGAAGCGAATAAACTTAACCGCGCGCGCTAGGAACGTGGAGGAAATTCGGGAGGAGCTGAAACGGAGCGAAAGCGACATGAACAACGACAGAGTTTAGCTAGCTAGCATTGGCATATTCGTTTATCTACTTTTGTACATAGTATCTTTAGTGTATAACTTGAAGAATGAATATACTTATAAGCTGGTAAGCATATATACTATTATAGGGATAAGCAAATTTAAGGTGAAAACAAATGACAACACAAGTGAATACAATACAAGACATAGGGCGATTTGCTTACTGGAAGAACGTCTAACACGTGCGAATCGTGCACAAATATTTTCTAAATTAAATAGTAGAGTGAATCAAATCGGGCGTGAAGCTTCCAAATTGAACTTGAAAAATAAAGCTCATTCACGCAATTGATTATGAAAATTCGATTGATCGAGTTACCATAGAAAATTGAAGAATAAATGTTAGGTGAATAATAAATGACTAAAGAAGAGAAAAGAGTTATTGTAAAGATTCCAGCTAAAGTTGGAAAAGTTCCCGTTAGAACTGAAAAAGCTGCAAGTCCTATGAAGATTGTTCCTGCAAATCATGTATTAGCAACTTTTGAAGATACGCTAGAGGATTTTCGCAGAAGATTCCAGGAGAGTCTGTGGACGCCGTGGGGGTTGGGTATTGAGCCTTACGATATTGAGCTTCCAATACGGGAGGCATATTCTGATGTTGTTGATGAGGGAAAGAGTTTTCTTGTCCGAGCCGAGGTTCCAGGAATCCCCAGAGATAAGATTGATGTGACAGTTACGAAGGACGGTATAGAAATATCTGGTGAAACTGATGCCGAAAAGGAAGAGAAGGATAAAAACTTCGTTGTTAGAGAGAGAAGCTATGCAAGCATCTACAAGATTCTGGCATTTCCTGAAGAAGTGATTCCAGAGAAAGCTGAATGTAAGATCAAAGATGGAATACTCGAAGTAAGCATACCTAAGAAAGCCCCAACGCCAGAAGTGAAGAAACACAAGGTAGAGGTAAAAGAGGCTAAGTAAGCCTCCATTCTTACTTAGTGCGCACGCTCTGCAGCGTGCGAGCTGAATTTTGTTTGGCAAAAGTAAGTAAATTCATCAGTCTTTAGAAAAAGAAAAGGTATTTTATTTGGTCTGTTTTAGTATTTTTATACTTTCTTCTAGGGTCATAGCTAATTTTATTTCGCTTGTGTTCCAAGCCATCCATTTTATGATTTCTGGTTCCATCGAAAAGTTTTGTAGTGCTTCTGAGTTTGGGGCTTCATACACCCAAACTAATAGGTGTTCTTGAATTACAGTCCAAGCTCCAATCCTCTTGACATCATGTTTCTTCTCCAGTTCACCTAGTTTTTCTGGCAACTCTAACGTCATAAACTTCATTTTCTCATTGTTGAGCGGGCAGTTCTCGGCGGTATGCCTGGAAATTATCAAAAATATCGACATAATTTCCCATCCAAAATAGAATATATGATGGCCGAATATAAATGATAACAGATAATGTTAGCGTATGCTGACCATAGTTTCACACTGTTCTCTATTTTGACCAACACATCCATACCAATGATTTTTTGCACCGAATTACTTAAGCATCTGTGATTGTTAGATTATAATGACACAACGAATTGACAATCAACCTCGATAGTAGTTGCTTTTGCCAAGTACGCTGCTAATTAACATCGCCTTTCGCCTAATGTTTTCTAAAGTGAAAACTATCAGATACTTAAAGGAGTCATGGATAACATTGGGAGAAAAAGAAGCTTCAAAGGAAAATAAGAAAGAAGAAAAACCAAAGAAGACGAAGAAACGAACGAGCAAATGGCTACGACAGCGCAGCAGTCGAAAATTTAATACCGAACAAGAGGGCTCAAGGTAGCACGCTTGACAGATGGATTTACTTGTGTTAACTAGCAAATAACTAAAGATTGAAACCAGGAGTGAAGGGCGCGTCAAAAAATGAATTAATAGCACATGCTTTTTCAATTGTTATTCTGAGAAATTTATGATTCAGAGAATTTTTTTAAAGTTCTTCTTTGTGCTTGTTTTGTCTCTTTTGTACCTGATAGTCTGTGATTGTCATAAGTCGAATATTCTCACTTCTGTTTGTGGGTATGCGATGAAGCTGTAGTAGCTCACTTTTGCTTCATCGTTGATTGCGTGGTAGAGGAAGTGGATGCAAGTCCTTGCTGACGTTGGTTAGGCATGTCTCTTCGCGCGTGTGAACTAGGTGGCTGAGGCTCTTTTGTTGAGGGTGGTACGGGGGTGGAATTGGCTGGATTGTGCTTTTCTGGTTGGTTTACTGGTTTTTTGGGGTTTTTTGTCTGGGAAAAAGTGTAAAAAAGATTTGTATTTATGATGTTCGGTATGGAAAGGGACTGTTATTCATCATGAATTTTTTCGCTGCTCTTTTATTGTTTTCTTGGACGGTGTAGGGGGTGTTGCAGTCTTCATTTTTCTTGAGGGAGGAAAAATATTGAATGCTAAAGTTAGCACGCGCTAAGGATTCAATAAGAGAGTTTATAAGACTTTTTTAGTAGACTCTCTTAACCAAAGTTAGGGATTTAAAATGACACAACGTCAAAAGAAAGAGATTAGTGGCATTGTAATTGGCCTAGTCGTTTTAGTTATTATATTTGGTGTTTCCAATGCCTTTATCTTTACAAGTATGCAAAGCCAAATTTTAGGTCTTAATACAAAATATAATACCTTGAATACTACATATCAGAACTATAAAAATACTCACGGCTATAGTGACTCTCAATATTTTACCTTAAACACACAGTATAATACGCTAAATGCGCCTAGACTTTCGTCGTTAAGCCTTAGTTTCGAAAGCATTGACCCTTCGTTTGGTGACTCATATTTACACGTCTTTGGAGAAGTCTGGAATGTTGGAAACAGTACAGCCTATAACAGCAAAATTCATGTCACTATCTATCAAGGGAATGTAATAGCGGCAGACACTGATATTTTACTAGGTATGATTACAAGCGAAAATAAATCAAGCCTAGACCAACAAGTTTCCTATAGTGGTTCTACTTTAACAAGTTATAATTATAGCCTAACATGGACTCCTTAAACAGTTTTTTATTTTTTAACTACTTTTTATGAGGCTTTTGATTCTTCAGTGGTTTGATAGTTCTCAATTGGATTAGACATTAGGGGGAATTTCCCAATACTTACTTTGTCTTAACCTCTTAAAACAATTTTTACATGGTATTAGATTATTGACTTCTTAACACGCGTTTGGGTTTGGGATTAAATTTTAATAAAAAAAGGGGGAGGCTAAGGGTAGGAATGAAAAATGTGAATATAATGTTTATCTCTTTTAGGGCATAAGGCCAAGTTGCTGCATCCAGCCCATGGCATCAATCCTTGACCAGCGTTCTACAATCTTACCACCAACGAAGTGGTGAATATCAATTCCTCAGAAAGTCAATTTCTTATTAGTTGGGGGGCTACCACTAAATTCACCTTTGTGTGTACCAGTCATCGTATAGCGTACAGCTATCTCGTCTCATTCGACGAGCATATCATCAATGGTCCAATGAACGTCTGAAACGCACTAAAGAAATCGTTGTTGTTTTGGTTAAATTCCTTGAGACCATAATCCGAGTAGAACCAACCGTGAAAGACCACGGTAGTAGCAAATATCTCATCTATCACGGGCGTGAAGGATGCTTTTCCCTTGTTCCACTCCTCCAAAAACGACTCTCAATCGCCTTGATTTCTATTACTGACATGACAAGCCACTCCAATAAAGAAGCTCACGCTTTTAATCCCAAATTAAAAAACAAATAAGACAGAATATAGCATTGTGTGATTGTATATCTACAGTAACAGAATAAATATCACAGATCACGTCACTCCCACGCAGCTTCAAAGGCATTCTGGATGTGACGGTTTAAGGACGGAACGGCTCTCCTCACAACGAAAGCGAATCTTAATAAGCTCAGATAATTACCTTTTCTTTCAATATCAAATTCTGATCAAGTATTTTGGGTGTGTATGCGCACACCAAATGATACTCTTACACATTAGAAAAACGAAAGTCACAGGCTTCCCACGAACTTCCTATAAGAATGAATCTGGCGTGTAGAATGTGTCTTGAACTGTGAAGCCATTGTCAGTGACAACCTTGATAGTGTAAGCTATGGATACGCTTAGATCAGCTGTGGATGTTGACCACGTAGTTGTAACACCAGAGCTGCCTACCCTGGCATTCGTATAGGGCAGAGGATCCATGTGTGGGAGAAGAAAATTCCATAGTGCCGTATCATCTGCGAAGCCCAGCATATCTGCATCTGAAGCGCCTAAGACAAGACCTATGTTGTTCCACATTATGACTTCTTCGCTGCCGTTATACACGTAGAGCGCCTGTATTCTCACAGTAACTGTGCCCGTGTTCTGTACAGTCACTTCTAAGCCATCATACGCTAATCGGCCAAACATGTCCTGTCCGAATTGCACGTTTTCTATTATTACCCTTGTCACAGGAGGACCCCTTTGGGTAATTGATCCCAGGTTTATGATCGCAAATGCCACAACTGCTATGACTACTAGGATGAGAATCGCATTCATTAGGCTCAAAGCCCTATTCTTCCCAGCTAGCACTCTCACTCATAATCACCTTATACTTTGTTTTCCTCTTCCCTTTCTCATAGAAACTCAAACCTTGAATGGACGTATAGAATATACCCACAATCTTGCATTCTGTTCAATAACCACGACCTATTGATTTTAGCATGCTCGAAGCTAAGAAAGATTGGAATCTATTAACTCGCGCTAGATGATGGCCTCCAGCTTAATGCCAAGGCGCCGCCAGAAATTCCAAGTAGAGCTCCTATAACGAAACCGCCCATCCCCACAAAGCTGGCTATAGAAAAGACGAGTATGATTATACCCCAAGTCGTGTGCTCGGCTTGTCGCGACTTAAGCATTAGTGCACCAATGATTACGAAAACACCTGAGACTAGCGCAACAAGCGAGAAACCGCCCATGAAACCGAAGGGAAAGCCATAGTTACCAATCATCCATCCCCACCCGCCCATCATGCCTCCGTATCCGCCCATCATTCCCCAAAAGGTGGAACCGTTCAACATGAACCACATTAAAGATGCAATCCCGCCTATCAGAATCAATATGCCACCTATCAGAGATAGAATAAACGCAACACTGGAAGAAGATTCTAAACCCATCAACGCACACCCTAATGATATGATACTATCTATCCCCCAATTCATTAACACTTGTGGCTGTCAAGCTACAAGAACATCCATTAACCCATCTAACCAAAAATTTTTTTATCTAAAATTTAATCCCCCCGAGACGTGACGGGGTAGCTTCGCGTTGCATTTGAGCTGTTATTTACGTTCAATTTTGTTTCAGGGTCAGATGTTGTTAAGGAATCCCTTACCGCTCTGTCTCAAAGAAGACAGAGTATCCTACCACTCCTACATATGTTATTGGTATAACCCAAATAGGCGAAATTAGAGTGGAAAAACTATACACACTTTAAGTAATATGGAGACTAGGAAAAACCGAGTTTTTTACCTGCCACCGTAATACTGTATTATCTTCAGAGCTTTCAGGATACGGGGTTACTCTACTGGAGGAAGTAATACCGTTATTTTACTTAGAGAAGTATCCCCTTGTTTTTCAGGGTTTAGAAACGACCGTTTCAGGCTTTTTTTAGATTTAGACCCTGAATTCAAAGCAGAAAAGTCCCTATCAATGTTAAAAATGGGTACTAAGGGGGTTTGAGAAGGGTCGCCTCACTGCAGTACGTTCAGTCCTAGCTTCTTCTTGACTGTGTAGTTCTTGTGTTTTTTACTTAGCAGTTTATGTGGTAATACTTTCATTCACAAGACTTAAGAACCCAAGCTCTATAATTTATATAGTACTCTATTGCTCTATAAAGAATACCATAGTTCATCTGGAAACTGAATCTAAGGCTGCACAAGATTATGTTCTGCAGAACAGTTCAAGGAAAAGAGTTGACCAGGAGGATCTCAGTAATCTCTGGAGTTTCCAGGAGCGGTCAGAGTATGAAGTGAGGTTTCGACCTTGAAGGAACAAATTGTAAACTGTCTAAACGACAAAAAGAAGGGAGAAGGAAATAGGAAGGTGTTAGATTTCTGCAAAGAGCCAAGAACAGCCGCCGAGATACAGCATGCCCCATTTAAGGGAGACGTGTTCCAAATGATTGTGGATCTGAGTGTTGCCGAAGCTATCAAATTTGCAAATGGCAAATACGCGGCTACTCCACTAGGTCTTGAAATCCTATCGTCCATGCAGTAGGAACACTGGATAAGCATCAATCAAAGTACGCAGCCCGTCTGGAGGTAAACTGGCCAACCACAACTTGAGAGCGTGCGCGTAAGAGCGAGACGATTCCGAAAGGAAACTACAAGGCCAAGCTATAAGCCAGCATCTTTTTCTAATTGAAATGAGGCGGCAAGAAAATTACTTGCATACGCTGATATCTATCTTGCAATCAAACGAGTAGGCGTTAGCCCGTCGTAATGTCGCAGCAGGTGGAGGATTAAATTTTAGTCCAAAGAGGTAAAATTGAAAAAAGATTGGTAATTTTCCTTATAAATAATCTATGATTTGGTGAGTTTTTGAAGGTCTTTATTGTGCTTGACCTATCATTTTTGTATCTGATTGTCTGTGTCTCAGGCTGAGGCTCTCTTGTTTTGGATGGTGAAGGGAGTTGATGTGGCGTTTTCGAGCTTTTTTGTTTGGATTAAGGGTTTTTTGAGGTTTTCCCAGCTGGTTAGAGTGCTTAAACGGA
>JAUPKU010000271.1 GCA_030837285.1 Thermoproteota archaeon
ACCCAAGACAGAAACCACTACAAAGCGAGTCTTCTCCTTACCCGTTCACCCGAGCCATCGTGAGAACGAGATAAATCGCATAGTAAATGTTGTCAAAAACGCCTTCCAATAAGAATCTCACTAATGGAGTTTTTTAGAGTGAGAAACGAGACACGAATAAACATAAAAATAATAGTAGAAAATAAAGGAGAAGCTAAGGGAGAGCTTATACGATTTCTGGCACCCATCACTGTTGAGAGGATTTTGAGGAGACTCCCAATAGAGGGAAGAGGAGCCTTGGCAAAGGAAGAGATTTATTTTGAATCGCCTCTTCAAATCGGAGGAGAAAAGGCAGTGTCCGAGGTTGAATCTGGGACAATTGCCTACTGGCCAATGGGAAAAGCAATTTGCATTTTTTACGGAAAGACTAAACCCTATAGCCCAGTAAATAGAATCGGAAGGATAATAGAAAATATCGAATTGTTTAGAGATCTTAAAAGTGGGACAAAAATTAGAATAGAAATAGGTTAGTCCCTCTTTAAGCTATGGAACCGCTAAACTTGTAGACTCTGAGCGCGCTATTTCCTGCAACTCTCTGTATATTTCCGCTGGTTTCTAAAGTTTCAAGCAAGTCCTTGGCAATACTAATCTTCAGATTATATCGTGTTGCCACTGAATAAGGAGTTATAGCTTTCATTTTAGTCAGCTCCGCCATCAATTCCTTGTCTTTAACGTTTGGAAAGTCTATTCCACCAAGTTTCTTGTCAGTTAGCTTAGAACCTTTCTTCTTATCGGTCTTCTCTTGCTTCTGTGACTGGAGTGTTTGCTGCTTTTCAGCTTGTGCCATAGACTTCTTTTTAGCTCCACCCATCCTTTTTCACCTCACGTTCATAAAAAAGAAAGTTGGATAAAAACCCTCCGTATTCAATCTACACCTTCTCTTTTTCAAGTTTTTTCCTTTGTTGCCATTCCTTCAAAGGTACCCCAAGCTCTTTTTCTACACTTTGGCGATATATGGTGTTCATAGCGCAGAAGGGGATTATTCTTCCATCTGGAACAGCATAGTGAATTCCGCATCTCTCTAGCCGCTCCAAATCGAAGTTGTAAGGGTCTTGGAAGTGCATCATGCTTATCATTAGCACATTCTTCATCAGATTCCCGAGGGCTCCATAGGATCCTTCCGCAAATACACCACTCATTAACTGCTTGAGTAGGCTGAATTTGGTGTAGCGGAGAGAGGATGATAGCAATTGTAGTTGAGCTTTTCTCTTTGAACCTTTAGAAGCTGCTTCATACACGCTTTTCATTGAATCCATGAACTTTTCAACATCCGCGTACTCTGTAATTGGGATAAGCTTCTTATCCTTAACAAACGTGAAGGTTGCCATCCCACAATGCTCATGGACGGTGAACTCAAGGTATCTCTTACCCTTCAAAGCTCCTACTGCTCGAGAAACTGGTACGACTACAGGCACAGGGTAGAAATCGGAAGATTTAACCTGCCCCAAAGTTTGCTTCTCAAGAAGTTTCAAGCAGTCAGGAATGGTTATCCGCATTTCTTTTCTCTTCTCGTAGTCAATTCTTCCAGTTATAGAGACAGGCTGGAAGTTGACACATCTTACGACATCGAAGTTCTCAACCGCAAAACTAATTATTGCACCTAGCTGGTCATCATTCACTCCCTTAACGATAGTAGGTACCAGCACTATACTGTCCAAACCCGCTTTACGACAATTTTCTATAGCTTGCAGCTTAGTCTTCAGAAGATCTTGCCCCCGAGTTAGAAGATACGGCTCGGAGGTTACAGCATCAAATTGCAGGTAAATCGTACTCACTCCGGCGTCCAATAGTTGTTTACAGTAATCAACACTTTCAGCTAATTTAATACCATTTGAGTTGACTTCAATGTGATTAAAGCCAATATCCTTAGCCATTCTAACGAGTTCGGGCAGATCCTCTCTAATAGTTGGTTCTCCACCACTAAACTGGAGGGCATCGGCTGGAGCAGGTTTGATATTTTTCAGATTTTTGAGCATATTATCAATTTGTTCTTTAGTCGGTTCATACACGTATCCAGCTACCGCAGCGTTTGCGAAACAAATCGGGCATCTTAGATTGCATCTGTTGGTAACATCAATAATGGCAAGTATCGTTTGAGACTTGTGATTTGGGCACAAACCACAATCGAAAGGATGATCGTGAATCTTTTTCGTATTTGGATTCTCTACACCGTCTCCTACAATAGAGTATTTTTGTACTCTCTTGTAATCTTCCGAGTCTGACCAGTAGACGTCTTCATAAAATCCATGGTCTTTGCATTCTTTTTTAATGTAGACTTTTCCATCATCCTCAAAGATCGTTGCTTCGATTACCTTGAAGCATTCGGGGCAGATGCTTTTTGTTGTCTTTAGTACTTTCATATAGAATATGCCACCACTAAGAGTTGGGGTAAATAATACTTAAGCGAATATAAAGGAATTTCCAAACAAAAAATAAGGGGAAAGAGGGGAAAGTCTAAACAACCATTTAATACTGTTCCATCTTCACTCTTGTGATGGTGTTGCACATGATGATTGTGACCGAGAAAACACGGAAAGCCTTGAAAGATATTGGACTAACAGATTATGAGTCTACAGCTTATACATTTCTCCTAACGTCAGGTTCCAAGACGGCAAATCAGATTAGTAAGTCTACAGGACTGCCATACTCTAAGATCTATGACGTTTTAGCCAGTCTTGAGGAGAAAGGTTGGGTCGTTGTCGAAGGAGGTCGTCCAAAGAAATATTATCCTAAGCCTCCATCTGAAGCGTTAGAAGCCATGAAAATGAGGGTTGAACGTTCTCTTGGCGACAATGTAGGTCAGATTTTGGGAGAACTTCAAGTCATATATAGAGAGAAGGGAAACCAAGAACGACCCGACATCTGGATTGTAAGAGGCGAATTCAACATTCTTGCCAAGATGCGAGAGATTTTTAACAGCACAAGAAATGAAATCATGGTCGCTACAAACGTCCTTCCAAGAGCCCTCGTAAACCTTTTCTTACCGGATCTGACTCGTTTGAAGAATTTGGGAGTCAATATCAAGATTATTTTGACGGAGAATATCGATGATAAGTCATTGTCCGATTTAGAAAGACTGGGGGAGATCAAATTAAAAGAGAAGATGTTTGGTGGAGGGTTGATATCTGACCATCAAAGTGTTATGCTTCTATTAAGTGGTGGGAAAGACTCTGAAACCTTAGCTATATGTTCAGATCACATTGGCTTAGCATCTTTGTCAAGAGAATATTTCGAGTATCTATGGAATGAAGCAAAACCAAGCCATTCAAAATAAGTCTAATTAAATGAAGAAATCTAAATATCACAAATTTTGAAGATACTAGTATCTAGCAAATAGTGAGTTTGTGTAGTAAATAATAGTTTTTGCCATTAATCTACCTATGTCTTGAGTATTCCTTTCGTCTGTTCTGCTACTTCTAGTAAGTCTTTTTCGTTCGGTCTTCCCCTTATGTCGCCTAAACGTCCGATCAAAGAGTGTTCACGTTGGCGTTCAAGATTGTATTCACCCACAAAATACCATTCCGCCACAATAGTATAACCTAGGTGATCGAAGAACTGCCCCATGAGCTTGACTGTAGGGACAGCCTCGTTTATACCTGTATGAACACCCCCATAAGTGCAGTAGACGATAGCTTTACCTCTTGGTCTCCTAGGCGAACATGGTTTAACTTCTCCATTTTTAGAATACTCTTGCATAGTTCTTCTGAATGACCCAACTAGGTGTTCACCAGGTAGTTGTCCATACACTCCAGATCCTGCAAAGACATAGTCAGAGCCGAGAAGATCTAATACAACATCGCTTCTATCTATCTTCACTGTTTCCACACTGTAACCCAATTCTCTAGCGGCTACATCAATCTTAAGAGCAACCTTCGCGGTGTTTCCTGTCATAGAATAATAGACATTAAGTATCTTCATTAGGCTTCACTTTAGAAAAAAGATTACTTTAAATGAACTTTTAATTCTTTCTATCAAAGCCAAGCTTTCAAAATAAATAAGAATCAATATAAGAAAAAATATCACATAATCCGAAATGGTATAGAAGAATTTTTCTTAGCATTGTAACTGTTCTTTACGATCTTTTTTCAGTTGTAATTTAAATTAAAATACTACAGAAGATCACAAAGCTAACTCTAACTACTTGAATAAAGAGAAATAGATTACACAGATTAATTTACAGAACAACTGGTCAAGTCCTTGGAAGATAATTACCCTCCGCTTTTAATAAAATTTCCTGAACTTGCAGTGATAAGATTTTTAAGGTGATTCAATTTAAATACGCCAATCTAGTAGATTATAGAGAAAATAGATGTAACAGAATTTCTATAATTTGATTCATAACATTTGAGTTGATTTAAAAAAAAAGAGGAAAAAAGATGAAGCTTGTGACAGTGAAACTTCCTGAAGCATTGATTGAAGGGCTTGATGAGTTAGTTAGATCTGGAATGTATCCAAGTAGGAGCTCTGCCATTAGAGCAGCAGTGAGAGATATGTTAAAGAGGGAGCTCTGGAGGACAGAGACATCCTAGGTTGATTTAACTATCTTTCTCTCTTTCCCTCAATGAATTCTTCGACCCATTGTTTGGCAACTTCATACGGAGTTTGTTGCGGAGGATGCTTGAAGGTATACGCGGATATGCTCGTGAGAGGCCCGGAAATCTTCCTGTCTAAGGCTATCTTGACTGCTCTAACAGCGTCAATCACCATTCCCGCACTATTTGGAGAATCTGTAACTTCAAGTTTAACGTCTATTTTTACAGGTGTGTCGCCGAAGTATCTTCCTCTTACCCAGATATAGCATATCTTTGTGTTCTTCAAGAATTCTATATAGTCGCTAGGTCCAATCTTGAGAGGAACTGGATATGGAACTAATGCTTGGACTGCACTTGTCTTGCTCTCCCTCTTCGAAAGTAGACGTTCTTCCTGAACCATGTTAAGAAAATCTGTATCTCCACCTATGTTTAGCTGATAGCTTTCTTCGATGAGAGCACCTCTATCGACAAGTAGTTTCGCTAATGTCTTGTGAAGAACCGTTGCACCGATCTGACTCATGATGTCGTCTCCGGCTACTGGAAGCTTTGCAGCTTCGAATTTCTTTTGCCAGGCAGGAACTGAAGCTATGAAAGAAGGTATACAATTGACTAAGGCACATCCTGCATCAAGAGCTTGTTGAACATACCACTGGGTGGCCTTATCGCTACCTACAGGCAGGTAGTTAACGACAAGATCTGCTCCAGAGTCCTTCAGAACTTTCGCTACATCAACTGGCTTGTCATTATTATCAACCTTAATGACATCTTCTACGAATTTTCCCACACCATCCATTTGAGGACCTTTCTTAACTTCAACACCCAATTTTGGCACTTTAGCAAACACTCTCGTGTTGTTGGGTTGACTGAAGATAGCTTCTCCCAAGTCTTTCCCAACTTTTCTCGAATCGATGTCGAAGGCAGCTACGAACTTGATATCTCTTACATGATATTCACCGAAATCAGCATGGAGTAAACCGGGGATAAACTCACCTTTTTTAGCGTCTTTATAGTATTGAGTTCCTTGAATCAACGCTGAAGAACAATTTCCCACTCCAACTATTGCTACACGAACTTCCTTCATATTAATCACTTTATTTTACGACTATTAAATATATTATGATTATATAAGGTTTTCACGATTTAGGAACCACATTTATTCATAACCCCTCTGAGGATCAATTCTCCAAGATTTCATGAAAAGGACTAGACAGTCTAAAGAATCATTGAAATCCAAACAAGCGTATTTATCACAACTCAATCTTTGTCATCATTTCTACTTTTGTAATTTTAGATATCTAACAGAAAATTGAATCCTCCCCTTAACAGCCTAATTTCATAGAATCTCTAATGCTTCGTCAATCATACTCATGACTGATAGATAATTCTCTTCTAAATCTTTTATATCTAAATACTAGTTTACTCAGTAATTTAACCTAAAAATAAGAATTCGTATTTAAAGAAAGTATGTGATTCTTTGTTAGATATTATGTATTTGGGCAATTGGTCATGAAGATCG
>JAUPKU010000272.1 GCA_030837285.1 Thermoproteota archaeon
AGAAAGCGATTTTGAAATTTCCTGTCTTCTAACTTAAGATTCCTGCTGGCGGCTAGTTCTTCAACATCTTTCTCTTCTATGTGCATCGGATACACGGCGATAAAGCCTCCTCGTTTGAGTATCCTGTTTGCTTCGTCAAATAGGGCTTTCCGATCCTTTATAATATGGAGAACGTCGATCAGGAGCATAACATCAATTCCTTCATTCTCTAAAGGGATTTTTCCCTCTCCAAAAGAGTCAACCCTCACTATATTCTTAAGTCCCTCTTGCTTCGCTGTTTCCTCCATCCTGTCCAGAAAACCGCTGTTAACGTCCAAAGCGTAAACTCTTCCTTCATTCCCAATCAACTTCGCGGCTGAAATCGTGTACGTGCCAGGACCACAACCAAAGTCAAGAATAGTGTGTCCTGTCCTTATACCAATTTCAAACAGAACCTTGGCGGGATTCTTGTCTAAGAACTGATGCTTATACACTTCTTCTTCTGGATGTTCCTGCAGCCACTTTTTTATGTCGAAACTTCTCTCCATTCCATTTATCAACCTCTGCGATCATAAATTAGTTTGAATAATCGGAAGTCTAGTAATTATACGTTAATCAAGCACGCTACACATGGGAAAAGATGTGACTCTGGCGTTGCGTCGCAGAAACACTTATGCAAGTTAATACAATATGTCAGCTTCATCGTTCGTCCCCCTTATGGCATTATTTGGGTGTATATATTGACTGGCAAGCATCACCACGACCTTTTCCTTCCAAGCGCTTGCTATTCTTACGCGGTCATGCATCTTAAACGCACTCTCTTCCATCAAGAGAAATAGTTTTATATATAAACTATGTTAATCCTTTGTGTTTAGAAAATAAACAAGAGGTCTTGGTTTGGACGAGGTTGACCGAAAGATAATTTCACAACTTCAGCTGGATGGCCGAACAACATTGGAGGATTTGGCCAAAATTGTTGGGTACACGAGCATGGGAACCAAGAAAAGACTGCAAAAACTCATAAATCAAAACGCAATTAAAGTGTCGGCTCTGATTAATCCCTTCTCCTTTAAGCTTCTCCCAGCCATTGTAATGCTTGAAATGGAAAGTGCTGAAGCGATGCAAAATCTCATAGAGCGATTCAAAGACTGTCCCCGAGTGGTTCACATCTTCAAAACAATAGGAGGCTACAACCTTATAGCCCTCGTCGTCGCTGAAGATCAGGACACCCTTGAAAGCATATCTTTGGAGAAATGCTCCCTACGAAGCGGCGTAGGAATACGCAGGTCAGAGTTCTACCCTATAGGTGACATCCACTTCTCCCCGTTTCTTCCAATTAGAGAAAACCTTACTCATAAAGAAAGGACTGTTGCCCCGTGTAAGGTTGACTGTGGACCCTGCACTCGGTATAAGACCAAAAAATGCACCGGTTGCCCAGCGACAATGCACTACAAGGGTCTACTATAGTGGGGGATGTATCTACGTGAACGAAACAAATATTTGGTCAAACCATTACACTTAGAGAAACTAACAGGGTAGAAATAATTAGTTTGATAGATAACTCGGCAGATTTCTCGTCTACGATTGAGAAAGATGAAGTTCAAAGCACGCGAATGACTAACTAGCTCTTCAACTGTAACTAACTGCTCTGTTCGGATATAAGGTACTTTTAGATCGATTCTAGTTGCTCTTGGTGAGAGTGAGAAGCCCACTGATAATTCCGTAACGGTTGTGACTCCTCAAAACTCGCAAAGGTTCCTGAAGTCTTTAAAAACTTCCATCTAGGAATGTCTGTTACTTCGGATTGTACCTTCTCTTTATTAGTCCTTTTCTTTATAATTACGAGAGCTGTTGGTAACGAAAGTAATAACAAGAGTGCAAGAAGTGTCATCTTTCTCATGCACTTTAACTCCATTACTCAAATAATAAACAAGTCTCTATTAAGTATCTGTGATTAAATTGATACAGTTACATCATCATTCAAGCGCATACTAACTTCAATTCAAGATTTCGTTAAATATTTAGTGCTAGTGCTTTGCATAATTATGTCAAGTCCTGCCAACTCTAAAAGTTTGGGATTACGATTTTAGTCTTATGCGCATTACAGTCTACTAGCGGGTGCGACGATCGATCATTATATGCCCCATACCCATCATACCTGTGTCTTCATGTTAAACGATATTACAGTCGAAAATCGTCTTACCTGAATAATCCTGTATCAAAACCAATATTCTTATCGTGACCATTTTCGGAACGATGACGTGTCTTTAGCGCACACGCTGTGGAATTCTTCGACCAGAATCTAGTCGAGGAGAATGGTCATGAACGAGCTAGAACAGATGACTTGTAGGTGGACTAGCCAGGATTTCTTTGAGAAGTAAATTCAATGCAGCAGATTTCTTTGCAAAATCAAGTTCCTGTAATCTTATTCTCTGTAATACATTTTTAGTATTTTTCAGCTCTCTATAGGCATGGTAGATCACCAACAGTCCATAAAGAGTGATTACCACTAAAAAGGCATAGGCAATCCACTCCACTATAGGACGAATTATTATATGGAATAAAGGTAAGACATATGCTAACACTGTTGTCCCCGATGGGCCGATTACTACAAGAGTAATCCCTGTACGTAACTCTGCAAGTGCAGTTCTCTCTAAAGCCAAATAATTTCGCTCAAGTGCAAGCAAGGTTCGAACAACAGCCAAAATATCTTGCTCACTCATCAACAAAGCATCTTATGCATACACAATTATATGAGTGTATGCTAATTTGTTAATATTACTCTATTTATTAGAAATAATTCATCATCGGTCTTTTGTAAGATTTCTTTTCCAGTAATCTCCACTTGTTCTTCAGACATTGGTCGGTTTAATTTTTTTAGAACAGTATTTCTAATAGTAAGGCTGATTTTCCTTTCAGCCCGGGTAAACCTGACTGAAACCTCTTGGCTTTCTCTTATTTCTAGATTGCCTTTTCCAGTCGTGCAACCTGAAACGAATTGTATGCCATCAATGAAACATGACCGAGGAGGATTTGGGCTGGTAGTTACTGTTGCTTTAAGTTCTCATCTTTATTTTAACATCAATTAATTTTATCTATGCACGACCGAGCCTTAACTAGATCGTTTTGTTCTTTTTATCGAATATAGATTCTGATAGAACTATTTTATTGGTATTATAATATTTCTCAGCAGTAACTACACCTCGTCTAATGAGTCGAGCTAGAACCCGATGCGTCTTCACTCGTGAGAAACCTGTCTTCCAAGAGATTTCCTTTTGAAGCATCGAACCTTTCGCCTCCAATAAACCCTCAATAATCTTCCGTTCATCAGCCTCTAAAAACTGGAGAGCAGCTTGTCTCGAAGCCAAATCTTGAGTGTTCGAGTCGATTTGTTCTATAGACTTAGTTATAGCTTCCTTTGTTGTATTCTTGAAATCTTTTTTCACTATGGTCTTCTCTTCAACGTTATTATTTACTCTAACTTTTTGTAGGTTAGGAAACAGAAGCCGGTACAATACAATGATGACCACTAGAACCAAGATAACCAGTGGGATCCATAAGTAGCGTAGTAGACCTGCCCCGTTAGGAGGCCCAAACTGAGCGATATTTCTAAAGAGAAGCGCATCCATCAAGAACAACTCGAAAAGTAACAATATATGAAGTGTCTAAAATAGGTTGTTTCACCTTCTGAAACGTCTGTTACAGGGAAAGTACTAGTCTTGTTTCAACCCTTTAAGTGCTTAGACCTTGAGTGGAGGTGAAAAGAAAAAATGGCAACAACTTTGGTAATCCTTGTCTTTGCACTCCTAATCACCGGGGTTGCAGCAGCAACCGTCTACGCGTTACCCATCATCCAGCAGGCGAATGCTGCACAAGCCCAAAACGGAGACATGACGCAGGCACAGGATCGACTTCAGCAAAGAGACTGCTCCCAGAGTAGAGAAATGATACAGTTACGACAAAGACTTCAGCTCAGAGAATGTACCCAAAACTGCGACGGTGCAGGTGAAGGAATTTGTGCCTGTAATCAAGGCGGTTCAGAAACAGCAAATGGTGAGTCTTATCAGAAATAATTCTGCGAACAAACCTGCTTATGCTCTCAAAACAGAAACAGACTTGGTGTAAATGAATAAAGAGTGCATCAAAGCTGCTTGAGTCATTGATTTGCAACTCCTATTTTTTTAATTTTATATTTACAACTTTTGTAAGATAAGTGCACGCTTAGTGTTACTGTATAATTACATTCACACAATATTAAATCTAAGTCACCAAATAATCTGTAATGAGAACAATAAAAAAATTAATGTTCGGAGAAGCGAATTTATGTTAAAGAATAGCAGAGTTTTTTTACAATCCTCATCGCTGTCTTGGCAATGGGTATGATTACAGTGCCAATGATGGCAGAGGCAAGCTCATACAAGTCTGCGCACCCTAATCTAACCACTAAAAATTTCACGAGAAATTAACATTAAATAAAGAATTAATGTAAAAAAGTGCGTATTTTGCTAAAATCCACTTGAATATATTATTTAGTTAAAGGATGAAATTTCGGATTGAAAGACTATTCTAAAATGAAAGTAGAGGAAATTGGCAAAGAGCTAAATGTTGATTTAAATACAGGACTAAAAAATGAGGACATTGAAAATAGATTAAAACAATATGGATACAATGAGGTTCCTGAAAAGAAAATTAACCCTATAGTACTATTTCTTAGGAAGTTTTGGGGCTTAACAGCATGGATGCTAGAAATAATAATTGTTCTTTCTTGGATGCTACAAAAATATTCAGACCTTTACATTGTGACAGCACTACTCGTATTTAACTCGGTGCTAGGCTATACCGAGGAGCAGAAAGCCTCAAGCGCGGTCGAAGCACTGAAGAAAAAACTGCAAGTAAAAGCACGAGTATTAAGAGACCGAATATGGAAAACACTGTCTGCCAGAGAATTGGTGCCAGGAGATGTAGTGAGAGTTAGATCAGGAGATTTCATTCCTGCCGATGTCAAAATCGTAACAGGGGAAATTGGAGTTGATCAATCAGCTCTGACCGGCGAATCGATGGAGGTACAAAAATCAGCAGCGGACGTACTTTATTCAGGTTCAATTGTGAGAAGAGGGGAAGCGAACGGTGTCGTTATCTTAACCGGAATTAAGACTTATTTTGGAAGGACAACGCAGTTAGTTCAGACAGCTCGCCCAAAACTACACATGGAAGAGATCGTCTCAAAAATTGTTAGATGGTTACTTCTCATAGTCATTTCGTTGCTGAGTTTAGCACTCATATTTTCTGTTCTAAGGGGAATATCTCTGTTAGACATATTGCCCTTAATGCTCGTGCTCTTGTTGGCAGCTATCCCAGTCGCTTTACCAGCAATGTTCACTCTCAGCATGGCTATTGGCTCTATGGAACTCGTCAAAAAAGGCGTGTTAGTAACCAAGTTAAGCGCGTCAGAAGATGCGGCAGCTATGAATATTCTCTGTGCAGATAAAACCGGCACAATAACCCTGAATAAACTTACTCTAACAAATGTAATACCATTGAATAAATACAGTGAACAAGAAGTGATAC
>JAUPKU010000273.1 GCA_030837285.1 Thermoproteota archaeon
AACCAGGTGAAGTGTGATAACACGTCTACAACATGGAGCAGGTCATACCAGATAAAGGGGGCTTTGAGTTTGCGGAAATCAGTGCCCATATAAAACTGGTACGGATGCAGGTCCCGGCTCTTCTCCCACAGGTTTAGAAGGGATTCTGCTCCAATGCGCGTTTCCTTACTGTCTCTCCATTCTTCAAGTTGAGCGAGCATCTTCAGCATAATTAACGTCGCATAGGGGCACGGATCGTCTTTGCGTCCTGGACCTCGAAAATTCCCCAATTCCTTCGATATGGCACAGGGCCAGCCATTGTTCCGCACTAACCCCGCTAAATAAGTTACTGCCCTGTGAAGCTGGTCATCTTTTCCTAGATCAAATTTAATTAAGGAATATATGATGGTCGGAGCATCACAAAGCGCCCACGCCCATTCCTCTTTTCCAGAGCCCCCAAAATGCATCGGAATATTAGTCGGGAGCTGAAAGGGTCCTTCGCTCGAAGTATGCCCATAGATCTTCTTGATAATTTTCCCAATGGGTGGATCATCTTTTGTGAGTCCCAGCTCGGCAAGAAAGGACAGCTTATGGAAGGACTGACCTGCACTTTTATGACTGCTTATCACTACTCCCGGCCAGTTTGCAAGTTCTGTTAAGAGGGATTGAATGTTTAAATCAGAAAGCATGGCGGTTCTGGCTCGACGCACTTCAGCTTCATCTTCCGATTGCCCCAGTAAATCTATACGCGTCCTGTATTCCACCCAAGGCTCGCCTTCTAACAGCCACATGATTACGTCTGTCATTAACACCACAAGGAGAATTCTTTGAGATGTAGTACACATAAACGAGCATATTTAAGTCTAGATAAATGAGACCGTCAATAGTCTCAAAAAAAAGGGAGAAGTGGTATTCTCAACGTATGCGTCGAATCTCCTCCGGGTTACAAACACAATTGGCATCAGCGCATGCTAAAAGTATAATCAAAAAAATAATAGCTTGCTAAGATTTAATTCAAACTAATGTGCTATTCTGGTTTCATATATGGATTCATTTCGTCGTTAAAACCATATAATGTCAGCGCGTGCTTGTAAAGTTTTCAGATACCGTTTCGAATGGCTCAAATCCAGCTTCTCTTATAGCTGTCTCGAATTAGCGCGCGCGCTAAATGTTCAAATCTATTTTTAGTTAGACGTACTGATGTTACTAACAAAAAGATATTATCAAATTAAAAGAAAGTCGTATTTAAAAAAGAAACATATAATATCTCACTGTCATCTATAGAGCGTCTAGATGTTTCCTGGGAAGGCAAAATTCCAGCTCTGGAATTACAGAAGACACCAGTAATAAAACTAAAAAGTTAACAAAATTTACTGAAAAATGATTGTTTATTAATTGCTAGTATTATTGTGAAATGGTATTTCTTTCATTAAGCTTTATTTGTGAAGAACGCAGATAGTATGTGTTTATTTATTATATGTGGGGTCTGACTTATGCCTAGACGAAATGACCTAGAAAATCGAGCTCTGCAGATAGTAATGGGTAAAGGATCGGAGGGGATTTTGCAGAGTGATCTTTGGAGGGAACTAAAAGCTAACAGCCGCGATGGTTCGAGGATCTCTCTCAAACTTGAAGTGAAGAATCTTATAAAGCGAGAGAAGGAGATGTCAAATGGTAGATGGACTTATCGGCTTTTTGTCAAAAGACACCCGCTTGAAATTGACTCCGTCTTAGATATTCCTTGTGTTACTTGTCCTGACATCCCTAAGTGTGAGGCTGGAGGAGAAGTTTCACCAGCCTTATGTGAGAACTTGACACACTGGTTACTTTCCTTAACTGATACTGAGAAATCTCCTAAAGTTGCTTGAAACGTTGTTAGTTAACATATTTTTTTCATTTTTGTCTCGGTTTCAGGATATTTCTTGAGAGAATAATACCGAGTGAATTCCAAGACTTGACTCTTAATATTACTAAATAACTTTCCTTGGGGTCTTTTTGGTAAGCAGCATATTCAATAATAGATCTCTTTTCTTCCATGTTTCTGGAGAACACAGGACGTTGCCATATTCGGAGATAATAGCTATCCTTGAAGCTGAAGGCTTTTTGTATGAAAATGAGGAAATTTTTCCTCAATTATTATGCTTGAAATCCAATGTTAAATGCATCCCCTCTGTCTCTTATAGAGCTAGTTTCTTGAAGGACTGCGGAATAGAGATCTTCAGGTGCAGAGCAGAAGAAAATGAGATAACCCGTAAAGCAAGCGAAGAGAATTCCTTTGGCAGATACTTGCTTAAGGGACAGACTTTCTCAGTCAGAATAAAGAAAGTAGAGACGGGTTCAAGTATAGATACTGGGAAGATTGAGAGGATCATAGGTAAAGCTATTTTGGAGAAGACTAAATATGGCAGAGTGCAACTAAGTAATCCTAATATATCTTTTTTAGGTGTACTTACAAATAATCTTCTGATCTTCGGTTTAAAAAACAATAATTTATCTTTGCATAGAAATCCTTTGAGAAGACCTAAAAGTCGTCCTTTCTTTCATCCATCTATAATGATGCCCAAGCTAGCTCGTTGTATGGTTAATCTAGCAAGGGTTAATTCTAGCAGTCTTGTTCTAGATCCTTTTTGCGGTACGGGATCAATCCTTCTTGAAGCGGGATTGATTGGATGTGAAATCGTCGGTTCAGACTTAAGTCTCCAAATGGTAAAGGGAAGTCGACAAAATCTTGAATACTTTAAGATTCAACCAGCTAGTCTCCTTATTGCAGATGCAAAATGTCTTCCTTTTCATAAAATTGCACGAGTCGTTACAGATCCTCCTTATGGCATAACTTCCTCAACTTTTAAGCGATATACGAAAACTATAATCTCAGAATTTCTTTTTTTCATAGCAGATATCCTTATGGAAGGTGGATATGTCGCGATCTCTATACCTAATTCGATTAAGATAAAAGAAATATGTGAAACGCTCAATTATAGGATAGTTGAACAACACTCCCTTCGTGAACATAGGAGTTTGACGAGGGAGATAATTGTTCTTCAAAAGCTCTGATAACAATCTTAGCATAATACTCTTTAGGAGTCCAAACTATTGCGAATAATCTTCCTAGGAACTACTGGGAGCTATCCAACAGTAAGACGAAATCATCCATCAATAGCTATTCATAGGGATTCAGAACTTTTTCTCTTCGATTGTGGTGAAGGAACTCAGAGGCAGATGTTCCGAGCAAAATTAGGTTTTTGTCAGAAGATTTTCATATCGCATATTCATGGCGATCATATTCTTGGCATTCCAGGTCTTCTTCAGACTATGTCTCTCCTTGATGTAAAGAAACCGTTACTAGTTTTTGGACCAAAAGGTATAGTCGATTTTGTAAAGGCAATTATGGCGACCGTTAAATTCAAGTTGACGTTCCCTTTAGAACTTAGAGAAGTAAGCGAAGGAATAGTATGCATTGAAAAGGAGTATTATGTTCAAGCTTCCTTCGTCGACCATGGTATTCCAAGTCTAGCTTATGCGCTAGTTGAGAATGAAAGGCTTGGAAAGTTCTATCAGGAAAGAGCTGTTTCTCTAGGAATACCGAAGGGGCCTCTTTGGTCGCAACTTCAGCATGGAAAGGATGTGCATCTTTCAGATGGCAACATTATTTCGCCAGGACAAGTACTAGGACCTCCTAGACCGGGTAGAAAAATAGTCTTTTCAGGGGATACTCGACCCTGTGAAGCCATTACCAAGCTAGCTGAAAAAGCTGATTTTCTTATTTATGAAGCGACTCTTAGTGATGAATTGGCAGATAAAGCTCGTGAGAGCGGTCATTCAACTCCTAGTCAAGGAGGTCGAATTGCAAAAGAAGCAAAAGTCAAGCGATTAGTACTAACACATATAAGTCCCAGATACGAAGATGCACAGATTCTGCTTACACAAGCTAAGAATGTCTTTCCGAATACCTGTCTTGCAGAAGACCTGATGGAATTTGAAATTCCATATCTAGATTGAGCTAAAAAAACACTTATTATCCAGGTCTGTTTTCATCATTTGAAATATTCTACATAGTAGTTAATAGTTTTTGGATGATACATAAGCATATAAGCTAGGTCATGGTTGATAATTTTTATTGGGGACTAATATGGCAAAATGTCCAGAATGTGGTAAGACGCTAACGAAACCCGTGAAGGAATGGGATCTCAGTCCAAAAGTTCACGTAAAAATGTATGAATGCTGCGGTAAGAAGGTCCGTGAATACGTAAAGAAGTAGCGCAGCGCAATCCTTTCTTTCTTTTTATTTCTTATTTTTTATGCGATGTTATCCCAAATTTGGTTTTTAACGGACTATTAACGTAATTATTAGTCCTAACACCACTGAGAAGCTAGTTATTAAACATATTACTAGGACTGTTTGGTGTTCCGTCATCTTCTTATGGTGAAGAACTACTGTCCTAAGACTTCTTATACGGTGAGAGTAAAGTTGCCCTTTTTCATCGAGTAACGTTTCCGCCTTATCATGGAGGATGTAATTTGAGTAGAGGATGAGGATTGAATTGATAATGTGTGGAACTAGAGCAACCAATAGGACTGTTTTTATATTCATAATAATAGCGTATACCGCTAGAGTAAGACCTATGGAGAAAGTGCCAACATTACCTATGAATGCTCGACCTGAATAGCTCATGTATCCCAATGCTATTAGGCAGAAGATAGGGACGATGGTTAAAATCAAGTTTCTGGAGCTTATAGTTAAGCCAATAAGTATAATCAAGCCTGATAGAGATTCAAGTCCGTTTAAGCCTCCTAACTGATTGTAAGTGTTAGTTGTTACAGTCACTATTATTGGAACTAAGATTAAAAAGAATAAAGCCCCGAAATCAAGTCTGCCAAAAAGGAGGAGTGCAATTGTTGTTCTGTCAGATGGTCTTAGAACCATGTAGGGAAGGGCTGCAAAAATGGGTAAGATTGCCTTATATCGCCATTTGAGGTCAGCCATATCGTCAAAGAGCCCCATTGTACTTCCAAAGAGAACTGATGTTGCTAGTGCTAGTGCTTCACTTTCCATTATACCAATGAATGAGAGTGTAAACCAATAACAGACGCTAATTAGAACATAAAATATGCCATAGCAATTTGGGATCAAAGGCTTAGATAGCTTGTGATAGTCTACTGTTTTTGGAAACGGCAAAGGTATTTGTCACTCTCTAATACGAAACAATACGAATATAGAAAAGGTCATTATATATATTACACTTTCAGCTTCAATCTACATAGTGATATACGAAAAATGCTAGTTGCTAGGGGTGACTCGCCCAAATATCCATTTACCAAGGATGCTAAAGAATATATTGACCAATGTAATGTAAGTGTTGAAGAACTAGCGACTATCGAATATGCTCAAATAATAGATAGAGCTGAACAACGTATTGAAGAAGCCTTAATTAACGGTTCAGTAAGATATGAAAGTTCCCTTCCGGATGTTGAAGTTCTGTCATTTCCAGTTGCAATAATACTTGTTGCCTCAATTGGTGATGATTTTCTTAAGAGAAGATACGCTTTAGCAGAAGCCATTAGAGCGGAGAATCTTCTTAAAGACGAAAACAATGACAAATTAATGAGAATAATTGAGTCCTATTTTAGTTGGCGAATAAAAAAAGTGTCCATTGCTCAAAATCAACCTTATGAATATTGTCTTAGCTTCATCGATTATATCAAGAACGCATCTGTCTTTCATGAAGATGAATGGAAACTAGTGAATAAAATGGTAATAGGTGGATACGTTTTTTTAAGAAAGAATGATGTAGCTAGACTTGCTAGAGAAGAAATTCAGAAATACATTCAAGAGACTGTTGAAAAAACTCCGAAATTAGATTTACCAAAGTTACTAAATCAGAGAATTGAGCGAATAAATCAAATTCTTACTAAACGAAAGGAATCATTTAAGATGGATGAGCTTCCGAAAACTGCCATTATCGCAGCTTATCCTCCATGCATTAAGAAACTCTATGATTCACTATTAATAGGTCAGCACATTTCTCATATTGGCAGATTTTCTTTAACTTCTTTTCTTTTAGCTATAGGGATAAATACAGAAGACCTTTTGAAAATGTATACTTCGATTTCTGATTTCAGTGAGAGTTTAACCCGGTACCAGATAGAACACATAGCCGGGAAGAAAGGCGCTGGCACCAGTTACAAGCCTCCTAACTGCAGTACTTTAAGAACACACGGTTTATGCCTTAAACCAGATGAACTATGTAAAGGGATTAGACATCCTCTAACATACTATAGGAGGAAAATTGGAAAAATCGGAATGACCAAGGACGAATGAATCTATGAGTACTGATGTAATGGCTTTCATTAGACGAAAATTTTTAGAATACTATTCTGAGAATTCCGAGAAGATACCTATGCCAACATCATTACCGAATAGAGAGTTTGGCTTTGTAATCTTCAGAGAAAGGATGATGGTTCGACATAAAGGCTTCATAAACGGAGCGGAAGTAAAAGCCTTTTTAAAATCTATGACGCCAATGGACGCGTATTATTCATCCGCTTACTATGAACGACCAGAAGAGCATATGGAGAATAAAGGATGGCTCGGGGCAGATCTCATCTTTGATATAGACTCAGACCATCTTCAAACTCCATGCAAGTCCGAACATGACTACTGGATTTGTGAGAGCTGTCAAAACTCTGGGAGAGGTCAGCAGCCTGAACTCTGTCGTAAATGTGGTGGAAGCAAATTTAAAAATGAAGCTTGGTTATGCGAGACTTGCCTTGAGGCTGCCAAAGCTGAAACTCAAAAACTCCTAAGCTTTCTGCAAGAAGATTTCGGTTTTTTACCACAAGATATTGAAATCTGCTTTTCTGGGCATAGAGGATATCATGTTCACGTGGAAAATGAAGATGTCAGGCAACTTGATCAAGTTGCGCGAAAAGAGATAGTGGATTATGTTCTTGGTACGGGCTTAAAGGTTGAATTTCATGGCTTAATGGAGGTTGGTAAAAGTAAGATAGTCGAAGGGCCCAATCTATTTGATCCTAGCTGGAACGGGAGGATTGCTAAAGGGGTTTATGACTTTCTTAAGACATCAACGCCACAGCAAATCGAAGAAATCGAAGGAATAAAGAGTAATAAATCTAAAAAGGCTATGGAACATAGGGATTTGATTCTCAAGTCTTGGAATAAAAAAGCCCGGTGGGGTGCCTTAAAAGACGTCAGCTTTAGAACATGGGTAAAGTTGGCTGAATATGGACTAAAAAAACAAACTTCTTTCATAGATACAGTAGTTACAACGGATATACACCGACTTATCAGGGCTCCATTCACTCTCCATGGAAAAACGGGTCTCAAAGCAGTCTCGATTTCCTTGGAACACTTAAAACAGTTTGACCCATTTGTTGAGGCTATTGCCTTCAGTAAGGGAACACTAAAAGTTAATGTTAACGAATCTCATAAATTTCGTCTTGGAAATGAGGTCTTTGGGCCTTATCGCCAAGAAACCATAGAGTTACCAATGGCTGCTGCTATGTATTTACTCTGTAAGAAGGCTGCTAGTCCAGTAGAATAAGCAGATATGTGTCTTAAAATACCCCTTGTTGGACATTGAATCTGGAATGAACTGTGAATTTGAAATTTAAATGTTAAGTTGGTGAAGATCGTCCATGGACTATCAGGAACTCTATGAGGCATGGAAGCGGGAGAAGAAAGGTACTGAACTTCAAGCCTTAGATAAAAAATTCTACAGCAATCTAAGCCAATATATAAAAGATCAAATAGAGGACTCGGAAACCCTAGATGAGAATGCAATAAAAGGCCGTCTGATAGCTCGAGAATGTATGAATATGAAGAGACTCCTGACGAGTCTTGTGGAATGTAGATATAGAAAAATCTTGAAAGAGGTATTAGACAGAAAACAGATTCCCCTGGAAATCTTGACTGATGAAGAGGAAATAATTTACAGCAGCATTCTTTCAACTAGGAATGAAACGGACTTGATCCTAAAAGACACTTTGCGCGGACGAGTTCCTGAGATAAAAGAGATTAGAATTGTTGAAAAGCCAAAAAGAATATTAGTCCGTTTCCTACAAGCCATACCTGCAATAGTTGGGCAGGATATAAGAGCCTACGGTCCTTTTAAAGCCGAGGATGTAGCAGCCCTACCCTTTGAGAATGCAGAAATCTTGATTAAACGCGGTGTAGCTAAAGAGGTTGAAGTATAATGAAGATTCCAAAGACGTTAAGCACTTACTGTCCCAAGTGTAAGAAGCACTCGGAGCATACTCTCTCTTTATATAAGAAAGGGAGAGACAGTAGTCTTGCAGCAGGAAATAGAAGATACGCCCGAAAACAAGAAGGCTATGGTGGACAAAGGAAACCTAAGCAAAGGCAGACTGCTAAAACAACCAAGAAGCAGACGCTCTTATTTAAGTGTAGGACTTGTGGTTACACTATCCAGAAGTTTGGAATAAGACTTAGAAAGGCAGAGATAACTGCATAGGAAAATTGGATTAATTAAGAGTGGATAATCTTATGTCAAAATGGATGAATTTGATACCAAGACCTAGAAGCAAATTTTGTAGAATTAAGTGTCCAGACTGTGGTAACGAGCAAGCAGTTTTTGATCACGTTGTTACAATAGTGCGATGTAATGTATGTGATAGCGTCCTTGCCGAACCTACTGGTGGAAAGACATTATTCCACGGTGAAATAGTGGATATCCTTGAGTAGTTATTCCTTTTAAACACGTGTTAGGAGACCTTTTCTTGGAGGAAAGTAAACAAGCAGTTCCAGAAATTGGAGAATTAGTGATAGGCACAGTCTTGCGTATAGCCACCTACGGAGCGTACATTACCTTAGACGAATACAATAATATAGAGGGGCTTTTGCATATTTCTGAAATCTCCTCCAGCTGGGTAAAGAGTATAAGAGATCATGTAAGAGAAGGTCAAAAAACTGTTCTAAAGGTTTTGAGAGTTGAATCTGATAAGCTTCATGTTGACTTGTCTTTGAGACGAGTTAATGAGCGAGAGAAAAGGGAGAAACTACTTGAGTGGAAGAGAGATAGGCGTGGCAGGAAGCTTTTGGATATGGCTGCCGAAAAGATGAAAGTCAATCCTGATGATGCTTACCAGACAATAGGAGTTTTGCTTGAAGATCACTTTGGTAGCATATATGCTGGATTCGAGAAGGCAGCAGAGGGAGGCACCCTACTGCTGAATAAAGCTAATGTACCATCAGACTGGTCTTTAGTTCTTGCAGAGCTAGCTAAATCCAAGGTAAAAGTTCCGAGAATGAAAGCAAGGGGAACTCTTGAACTATCTTGTCCTAAACCAAATGGCGTCTTGATTCTGAAAGATGCTTTCAAGAAGGCTGTATCAATAAAGAAGCCAGAGAATGCTGATGTGAAGATCTACGTAATAGGTGCTCCTAGGTATCGGATAGAAGTGTTAGCGGGGAATTATAAGGAAGTAGAGAAGATTTTAGAGGGTGCTACTCAAATAGCCATCAAGACGGTTGAAGCTGGAGGCGGAGAAGGCAAATTCAAGAGATGAATTCGAGGGACTGTGTAAGTGGTCAAATGGCTTCTTAGACGATGTGTAAAGTGTGGGAAGTACACATTACAAATTGATGTCTGCCCATTCTGTGGAAGTGAAGTTCGTATACCACATCCCGCCAAATTCTCTTTAGATGATAAGTACATCAAATACCGAAATATTATGAGGAAAGAGGGTTAGAAGAGGCTGATGGAAGCTTTTATCCGAGAGAGAAAGCAATTAAAGCTAAAGAATCCAATCTTGGTTGAAGGTTTTCCCGGACTGGGATACATCGGAAGGATTGCAGTAATCTATTTAATCAAGCAGTTGAAGGCACAAATATTTTCAGAACTCTACTCTCCCTACTTTCCTTATCACGTAATAGTTGGATCCGGCGGAAAAGTAAGACTGCCTAGAGCCCGTTTCTACTATTGGCAGAATCCTGATTCTGAGAAAAACGATTTAATCTTATTGACTGGCGATAGCCAAGCTCAGACAATTGAAGGACAATATGATCTAGCAGAGAGAATTCTCAATTATGCCATGAAGCAAGGAGTTAAAACGATTATAGCTACAGGTGGATATATGGCAAAGAGTGAAGATACAATACCAAAGGTAGTATGTGTCTCAACTAATGGTCAACTCTTAAAGAGAATGTTGAAATCTGGTGCACAGCCAACTCCAGAAGGAAATCCCATTGTAGGAGTAGTAGGTTTAACTCTTGGTCTTGCTAAATTCAAAAAGATTGATTCAGCATGCCTTTTGGGCGAAACCCCTGGGCATATGCCCGATCCGAGGGTCTCGAAGGAGATGTTGAGGGTTCTTTCACAGTTCCTAGACATTAATATCGACTTGGCAGGAATGAATAAGGAGATACAACGTGCAGAAGAAGTCTTTAAGAAGATGGAAGATGCCCAGAGACGACTGGAAGCTTATACTAAGGAGCGAGTTGAAACTGAGGGAAAGAAACTAACATACATAAGCTGAGACTGCCTTTGACCTCTGATAATTGTCTATAGATAGGATGGCAAATAGTTTTTTACTCACTCTTAAAAATGTAGGTGATGGATATATTGGCACATATCAAAAATAGCGTTAAAATGTAATATTCATCTACTACTAACCAATTCATTAACAATTATATGAAGCGATCTCTATTTAGTATAATTGGCTAAACTGTCGCACAAAGGAACCTATTTGATTGAATGGTACACTAAAGCGATAGTTTGAGAGACTTTAGTCGTACACAAAAGTAAAAAGGAAGAGCCCCTCCTACTAATGAGGGACTACGTATTTTTGGTATTTCTTGTTTTATTTCTAGCCAAGGATTTTTTCCATAGTGTCAATTTCTGTTTCCTCTAAAAGAGGTATTCCTGTGACTTTGGCGGCTCTTTCATTTAATGAGACAATATCGCTTCTATCGAGTAAGTTGAGCTTCCACTTTCTTGCTCCTGCCATGAGTTGTTGGAGGCCGACTTTGATACCTTCGTTTAGATAAGTGTATAGTCCAATGGCTTCCCATGGGATTTCTCTAAATCTCTCTTTGTAGGTTTCTTTCAACTTGGGTGTTGCAACGAAGAATTTCTCTGGTATTGATCCATAGTTATCAGCAAAGTCCTTGGGAAGTTTTCCAGCTTTGGATAATTCAACGAAGTACGACGATTTCATTACTGCCGTTAGTGGCGATCTGGCCATTAGAACAGCTTTTACATATGGTTCTTTTCCAAAATTACTCATGCCTAATGCTTTGAAGATTTGGGTTTCGCTTATGAAGCCACCAGCTATGGCCATATCTGGTACATATCTTCCTTTCTTCCTTAGTATCTCTGCACATTTTAGAACTTGGGCTTCTAGATATACCGTAGGAGTGCTCATTTCATCCATCATTGGAACGGGGCTCATACCTGTTCCCCCTCCAGCTCCGTCGAACGTTACAGCGTCGATCTTTGCTTCAGATGCTACTTTCATAGTAAAGGCTACCACTGAAGGTCTATAAGCCCCTGTTTTAAGGAATACGTGTTTAGCACCATTCTTCCTAAGCCAATCTATATCTTCGA
>JAUPKU010000031.1 GCA_030837285.1 Thermoproteota archaeon
AAATCAGGTCAAAACACTGTTTGAATATTGCTCGTGCGAGAGATAATGCATTATTCAGTAAAAATTATCAGGAATGAGAGGAAAGAGAAGGGTAGCCCGCGCTATCTAGTGGGCTTCCCCACTTTGCCTTTTGTGTGTTTTTTTTGATTAAATTTTAGTCCAACCAACGTGATGTGACGAGACGGGTAGCTTTGCGTTGCATCTAAGGATATTTTGGTCGCTCAATCTGTTTTTGACTTGATAAGGAATCTCTTATCTCTAATCAAAATTAGCTTCAGTTAGCACTGTTAGCTACGTTAAGAAGGATTGGTTCGTATATATATTATTATATATTATAGGGACTGGTCGATCCTGGTACGGTACTATACTCTACTCTAAGATGTTACAGGTTTAAGTATCTATAAGGGGTTTAGGTCTAACCTACATCTCCTATAACACCTACACCACCTACAACAATTATACCGCCTATAAGAGATATAATACCTATATTACCTACAACTCTATTCAGGAGATTGGAGGAATTCATACGAGAGAAGCCCATGATAGTAATGGGAATAGCATTCCTCGTCGGAGCTTGCTTTGGATTGATGATAGGCAAGTCTTAGCGCTAATCTAGTAGGTTCTAACAGTTTGATGAACTTAGCATCCTCGTTTTTTCTACTTTAGCCTAGATTGAATAGACGTAGACAGAATCATCCGAGCACTCCCTTCCAATCTTCAAGAAATCACTTGATTTTTTCCTGTTCTTATTTAAAAGTGATTTACGACAAAATCCCTTATAGTCTTATGATGAGCCAAAACTTCAACTATGCTTTTAGTGAGTTTGACTATTTGCTCATCGAATAATCTTGTTATCGCAAGTGAGGTTACAAAAACAACTATGCCCATAACAACCGCCAAAGTAGCGCCTATCGAGCCGAGGTATAATACGAAAAGAAAAATGATGCCAGTACTTATGAGCCCCATAATCGCTGACCTTATGATGAAATAGAGTCTCTGCAACCACGTGGAAAATAACATTGCCTTTACGACTGCTTTTTTTCCAATCTCGTTTTCAGCTCCAGATGAAGCAGTATCTATCAACTGCAATATGCTTTTCGTACAATTAGAGTCTAACAACTCCTTGCAACTTTCGCTTTCAATTTCAACCATGATTCTTTGAGATATTCCATCTATTTCATCGAAATTATCATCATCTTTCGGAGCATTCTTAGCCATTTCTAATCCTCTCCCTAAAACGAATAAATGACTTAGTTGTTTATTGTATTGTCAAAGATTTATCTTTATGTAACAGTAATTGTACAACGTAGGTCAGCGTGCGTGGGGATTAAATTTTTATCTTCCTCTACAAAGTGTGTGCTTGGAATGTGACATGTCCGATTAAATGAATTATGGGCATCATTAACCGTAAAGAAATAAGACAAATCAAGTTAAGATATTTAAATTGGCTTTGCATTAAGACGAGATGACATGAACCTATATCGTATGTTACATAGAACGAGTATGAGAGAGATTTAACCATGATGTGTAAGGATAAGGTTGCTCTCGTAACAGGAGCCGCAGGTAGTGGTATGGGTCGCAGCATTGCGTTGACACTTGCCCGTGAAGGGGCAAAGGTTGTTGTGAATTACCGCAGAAGCGAAGAGAGTGCAAAGGCAATTGTTAACTACATAAGGAGTTGCAAAGGCGAAGCAATCACTGTAAGAGCTGACATTTTTACTGCAGATGGCTGTCAGGAGTTAGTTGATGCAACCATCGAGAGGTTCAGTCAGGTTGATATCTGCATTGTTGGTCCTGGAGGAGGTTGGCATCCAGAACCCATCGATAGGCTTGACAAAAATGGTGTACTTGAGGATATAAACCATGAGGTTGCTCCGATTTTCTATATGATGTCGTCTGTGCTTCCTAGCATGTATAATCGGAAGTGGGGAAGACTAATAGGTATAGCGTTGCATCCAACGAAACTACCACCAGTTTACTCATATAATGTTGGAAAAGCAGCACGGACACAGGCATTGTTACTAGCTCAGGATCAAGCATGGAAGAACGGTGTCACCGTCAATGTTGTTGCTCCTGGTCCTGTGCCTGAGATTATAAGCCTAGAGGAAGCGATTGAACAGTGCAATCATGGGTTATCTTGGCAGAAGAGGAGCACCTGTTCGCCACAAGACATCGCTGAAAGCGTTGCTTTCCTGTGCTCTGAGACGGGAAGATTCATCACTGGATGTGTACTGCCATTTAGTAACAGAAATTTAGTTTCACCAGATTAGCGCGCGGGTTACTTGAACAGAAGTGCAGTTGGTTGGATTAAATTTTAATCTTAAAACCCATTCTCTATCACGCTAACTCATCTTCTCTTACGTTCACTCTCCCTACACACACAAATTGTGTGCGTGAAAACTTAAAAGAAAAACCCTACGCTATTAATATACGGTGAAGAATATGAAAGTTGGTTTTGGTATACAACTTCCTACATGGGCTAATTTTTCTTGGGAAGAGAACATCGAATACGCGAAGCTTGCGGAAGATGCGGGCTTCGACTATATTTGCGTGCCCGATCACTTTTTCTTGCACGTGGAGATGTGGAAGGCAACTTGGCCCAGGGCGGATACAACTCGACCAGACATGTTTGAACCATATATTACGCTGGGTGCGGTCGCTGCTATAACAAAAAAGGTAAGGATAGGTCCAGGATTCACACCTCCGTTCTACTATAGTCCTGGTAGATTAGCTAGGATTATTGCAACAATAGATCAAATATCTAAAGGACGGTTCATCATGGGCGCAGGCGTGGGATGGAACAAGGAAGAAGCAAAGGCATATGATATTCCATATGGGAGTTTTATGACCCGATATAGACAGATGAAAGAAAGCCTGAGATTGATGAAAAAGTTGTGGACGGTAGATGGTCCAGTGACCTTTAAAGGAAAATACTACAAAGTCGAAAACGCGCCAGCGTGGCCAAAACCTGTCCAAAAACCGTATCCACCCACATGGTATGGTGGAAGCGGCCCAAAAATAATGGCAGAAGTCGGAAA
>JAUPKU010000274.1 GCA_030837285.1 Thermoproteota archaeon
ATATCTTATTCAGTGATTACGATACATGTTATGATGCTTGTAAAGATTTATACTTCTGCCCTAATTGTGGCGCAGAACTTCCCCTAGTGCATGATGAAGACGCCTTACTAAAATACTTAAAGGAGAATCAATAACAAAATTTCTCTTGACATTATTTAAAATACATGATAAACTCTTTTAAAATAAAAAAGATAAAGAGGTAATCATGAGTGGATTCAAGGACATTACAAACCAAAGATACGGTATTCTAACAGTAGAAAAACCTGCATTTAGTGACAAAAACCATAAATGGCATTGGCTTTGTAAATGCGATTGCGGGAATACATGCATTGTGGATGGAAGATATCTAAGAAAAGGAAAAAAATTATCTTGTGGATGCGTCCGTGTTGTTAATGAAAACGGTAGGATAATAACAAGAAAGGGGCGAACAGGACAATCCCGGAAAGGAATCCCCAATCCTAAAAATCTAATACATGGCTTTGGGAAAACTAGATTAGCGACAACTAGAAATAATATGATGCAGAGATGCTATAATCCAAAACATAAGAGTTATCCTCAGTATGGAGGACGAGGGATTACAGTATGTGATGAATGGATAAACAATCTTCCATCCTTTTATGAATGGGCCGTTGCCTCAGGATACAAAGATAATCTAACAATAGACCGCATAGATAATAATGGTAACTACTGCCCAGAAAATTGTAAATGGTCTACCTCAATAGAGCAAGGCAACAACCAAAGAACAAATAGACATATAACATATCAGGGTAAAACCCTGACACCTACCCAGTGGGGTAGAGAGCTAAAAATAGCTGTTCACCTAATACGAAACAGAATATTTAAATTAGGCTGGACAGTAGAAAAAACATTCCTTACTCCAGCTAGAGAAAAAAAAATAATAGACGAACGGAAAGTACTAAAGTTTAATAACTGCATAAAATCAATAAAGCAATGGAGCGACGAACTAAACATTCCTCTAGCTACCATAAAGACAAGAGTTAGAAAAGGATTATCAGATGAAGAGTGTTTAAATTCTTCATACAAAAAAAGAAAGTAGAGGTACAAATCGTGGGTAATAGATCAATAACTTACTTCACTGATGGCAAATACTTTTCACCTGGAATATATACTCAGTGGAATGGCGGGCGGATCGGATTTTATCTCAAGAACGCAATGCTTCGCTCTGGTTCTGTTGAAGGATCAGCCGCCCGTTTTATAGCTGAATGCTGTAAACAAATGCCAGGAAATCTAAGCGTATATCTATATGGTGATCCTTCACTTAAAATACAAAAAGCACTATTAAATTTAGACAGTCAAAAGAATCTTAATACCTTGTATGAAGACGGGCCTGGAGATAATGGCACCTATAGAGTTATGTGTGAACAAGATGGGTCTTTCACTATACATCAGATAAGTAAATACTTTGAGGGAAGAAAGACACGAAAGCATTTCAACACATTAGAGGCCCCTACCCCTGAATATACTGATAAAGTAGAATGTCGTTTTGTAACAACGCTACCTGCTCGTAAAGACAGTGATGGTATTCACGCAAGAAAATTACCGAAACAAGAGGTTAAGTCAACTTTAATTAAGAGTATAGCTGTATCGTCAAAAGGAAATCTTATTATAAATTTTCATTCAAATGATTCCTATAGATATTACGGTATAAGCGACTTTGTAATAAGTTGTTTGATCGAAGCAGTTTCTAAAGGTGAATACTTCAATGACCATATCAAAGGAAGATATCCCTCAAAGAAAATAAAGGGGACTAAATGAAAGTTCGCACCTTCAATCTAATCACAGTTAAAAGAATCAGGGAAGCTCTTGATACAATCATGATTGCTAAACCTGAACGTGTATTGAAAACATTGAAGAAAAACTACAACCTGACTGAGGCCAACTACATAAAAGACAATTTAGAATACTTATTAGACTACCTTGATGTAGAGGAGAAGTAGCATGGAACTTATAGAAGCTATTGATATAGTCACTAATGCTTCGATACTAGATGTGTTGAAGAGCATTAGATCTGAGTATGGCGAAGATGAGATCAGTGTGATTTCAGATAATTTAGCATGGCTTGCAGTTATGCTTAAACATGGAGGTGATCTTGTCGAGTGACATTAAGAAAGCACAACATGATATACTTCAGGTTCGTATCACTCAGACTATGATTGATTGGGCCAAAGAACAATCACGAATCTCTACTGATAGATGCTTTGCTGGTTATGGCGTAGACCATTATTATGATTATGATGTTTTGATAGAACAGTTTGAAAAGACTATACTATTTGTATTGCGTGTTGGTATCCTATTAGGAAAGGAAATGCACAATGATGAAGTGTGAGTATTGCGGAAAGGATTTACTGCTCGTTGAGGTTGCTACTGTAGAGTATATACAACACACAAAAGTTTTGGGTTATGACTATGCTCTTAATAACATTAGCAAATGGGATTCGGAAATGATGGAAGTTCTTTATGAGAACATTACGCATTACATATGCTATCATTGCAAGAAAGAAATAATAATACCGCCAAGTTATGGAAGTGTAGAGAATCAATTAGCGGTATGGTTACAATTCAATCCTGATTACCAAAAGGAGAAGTAACAGGATGAAGTGTAATGTATGTAAAAAAGAATTGCTACTAGTTGAGATAGCAATAGCTAGGTATGTGGAACGCACTGTAATATTAGGTGTGTATGGAGATGAGGTTGATTTAAGTGATGAGACTGATCTGGATGAAACGTTAGATAGGGAAGTTACTCACTACGAATGTTCTCACTGTGGTGATAGATACAATATGAATGAAGACGAGATGGTAGAATGGCTGAAAGAAAATCCAGAGTATCAAGACTGGGGCGAAAGAGAGGAAGAATAATATGACGAGGAGCGAAAAAGCTAAGATGAGTGAGATAGTGTTTCTTCTTAGAAAGAATTGGAAACAGTATGAAGAGGGCGCAAAAAATCTACCAGAAGTTTCTGAGAACAGAGGACAGATTGGGTATTTAAAGGGACATTCTGATGCGTATAGAGGTGTATTAGATAGGCTTATCCAAGATGGACTAGGAGAATAGCATGGACACTGTGTGGCTTGGCTGTCCCTACTGTCTCAACCTGGGAGTAACAGTAAGAGAGGAGATAGTGGATGGTTATTCTTTTAGATGCTTAGCTTGTGGCAAAATATGGAGTGAGCCTTATCACACTACAACCTTAAACAAACACGGAGAAAATGGTTATATTAAACCGAGGAGAAAATAAATGAGCGATAATGCATTGGGTATGTACTCGATATCTATGGCAATTATATTTAATGCTCTTATAATTTATGTTGGTCTCTTCTGCCTTTGTGATGCTCTTAAACAACT
>JAUPKU010000032.1 GCA_030837285.1 Thermoproteota archaeon
CGAGATCATACCCCTATGTGTAGATCAAGGTATAGGCATTGTATCTTACAGCCCCTTAGCAGGTGGAATATTAACGGGGAAATACAAACTAGGAAGCCCGCCTCCCGCAGGAAGTAGAGGCGAAATAAATCCTATGTTTTTTAAGAGACCTGGTCTGAAATGGGAAGATGCTGAAAACCAAAAAATAATACAAGGACTAGAAGATTTGTCAAAAGAACTCGGACTGTCGATGTCTCAACTTGCACTAGCTTGGCTAAAGGCACAACCAGCATTGACTGCCCCAATTATAGCTGCGTCAAACATGAAACAACTAGAAGAAAACTTGGCAGTTTCGACAATTGATCTTAAGAAAGAAGATTTAGATCGTATCAACGAGTTAGTGCCTCCGCTTGGACAGTACGTTACATAGGAATAATAATCTACAACAATCCGTCGAAATCAAGCGTACGGATAAGGGCATCATCTAAATGTTTGGATAGGAATTTCCTTAACTAAACTACCCGGCGCGCTATTACCTATAATGAGTAATTTAATTAAGGATTCGTTTTTCTAAGATTTATGGAGAGCTTTCTGTATATTTAGGGGTATTCTTAAGTTTTATAATGAACTGGATAGAAGAATAAAAGTGCTTTCAACATTTATAGATTGCATCTTATGCATCTGGACTCACAACGCAATATGAGCAGTTTTATGCTATGGGATTAAGCGCTAATCAGTTGAGTTGTGAATACTAAATAGCGTTAGTAATGTTGTAAGTTCAGTCATTGCTTTTCCAAATGGTTTGATGTCAGACAAATACAGTCTAAAAAAGATTCTCTTTCTTGGACTGGCTTCAACAGTAGCCATTTCAATCATTTATAGGTTAGCATGCAATTGGTGGGTACTCATACCCCGGGATCATCCTTTTGGGGATAAAACAATGATTAATCATACCATCTGTGGACATGTTGTTCATTAATATTGAAGGTGTCAAAAAACAAATCTTGATTTTCTCTATTTCTAGATCTCTCTGTGTAATTCCTCGCAGCTTTTCACCTATTATCGCGGCTTTTATTAATAGCTAATTTTAGCGAACTAATTGTGGTACTGACGCTATTCGGCTACTATACTACTTGCAGTTCTTTCCATCTATGTTGAGCATGCTTTCTATAGCTGTATTTGTGAAGATTCTGAAAGAAGACATTGCTAAGAAAGCTATGTAATCAATAAAGGAAAGGAGTTTTTTCAAGGTTTCCGGAATCTTAGGGGTGAGAAATACCTTACGAGGTAGATAGTTCTGAGCACTGTGCGGACTATCGATATGAATTCGGCTGCGGCTTTTCTGCTACTTTGGATTACAAATGTCAAAAATATCAAATAGTATATTCTAGGTTCTATAACGACCGTTAGTATGATCACAGCGATGATTCTGCAGGTTCCTGTGGGGAAATTAAGTGATAAGAATGGTCGGAAAAAGGTTTTCTTTCTATTATGTCCATCACTTATATAACTAGACTTCCGCTGATTTTAGCTCCGAGTCCAGACTACTTTATCCTATTCGGATTTATTGGAGACAGTAGAAGCTGTGGGGGATCAGGTATCGGAGGAACAAGCTGCATACTTAATATCATCATGAATTGGGATAGTTTAAGAAGAAAAGAGAGGAACGTGGCTAGAAATTAAGGGTCTATTTGGTATTTTTACTTTTCCTTCTTCAAACTGGAAGGGATACGGTGGCAGTAAGGATTCATGGTCGAGGTTTTGCTTTTTCCAATGATGCTTGAAATCTTAGTAACCATACCTATACTGGTTACGATTCCAGAGACCTTGGGAAGAACAAGTTCCTTAAAAAAGCATCCAATCCATAATGATTCTGTAGACCTCGCTAGAATTGCCTTTATGAAATGCTATTATTCCCATCTTTTATCCTTGAGAAATGACGTGATTTTGAATAACAAGGAGCGTGTGCTGTCAAGTCAAACTAAGGTTTGAAAACGTCAGCCCCTATGCGATCGTGTAGTTTGTATGTATATTCTCGTAGAATCGATCGATACAACTTGAAACAACTGTGCAGCGGACGCATGAGATGACAAACTCAGATGTTTTTCTTTCTTTTCCTCTCTTTTAAGGAAGCGCACGCTAACTGAAGTGCTGTACATTTATTTTAAAGATTTAAATAAGAGTAAACGATATGCTTTAGAAAGCATATCATTCTAAGATACAGACAAAAGAAATAGTGATATAAATGAAGAATGTCAACCTTACGATAAATGGGGTTCAGCATCAGGTTATGGCTGAGCCGGATAAGATTCTAATTGACCTCTTAAGAGAAGATCTTCACCTCATTGGTACAAAACAGTCATGCGACCGGAAGGGACAGTGCGGTGCCTGCACGGTAATCGTCAACAACAGGGCAGTTAGATCCTGTTTGCAGAAAGTCGTTGATCTTGAGGGTGCATCTGTGACCACGGTTGAGGGCTTGGGCACACCTGAGAAGCCTCATCCGATTCAAGAGGCTTACGCTTTAACAGGCGCAATCCAGTGTGGCTTCTGCACACCTGGAATGATCATGGCTACTAAAGCGTTACTCGACCAGAACTCGAATCCAGATGTCCCAGCAATCAAACGCGCGCTGACTCGAAATCTGTGCCGATGCACAGGCTACAAGAAGATCATTGACGCCGTAAGACTCTCCAGCCGTTTTCTCCGAAATGAGACAACCCCAGAAGAATACAGACGCAATCTTAACGGTCGTATGATTGGAGTGTCCTATCCGCGGCCTTCAGCTCTGCTAAAGGCGTGTGGCCTAGCCGAATTCGCGGGGGACATAAAAGTTGAGGATTCCTTAGAATTGGCTGTAACACGTAGCACCGAATTTCATGCTTTAATAAAGTCCGTAGATACGACGTTGGCTGAGAAGATGCCGGGCGTCGTCGGTGTCATGATTGCTAAGGACATTAAGGGAACCAACCGTATCAGAACAGCGGCTCCTGATCAGCCTGTTCTATGCGAAGATAGGGTTAGGCTTCTTGGTGATCCGATTGTTGCCATAGCAGCTGAGACTAGAGAGCAGGCTAGGGCCGCGGCTGCAGCGGTTAAAGTGGAGTATGAGTCTTTACCTGTTATGATGGAGCCTGAAGAGGCGTTGGCTCCTGATGCTCTTCAGATTCATCCTCATTCTCCTAATCTTTGTTTTTCGCAGCCGCTTGTTAAGGGTGATGCTGATAAGGCGTTTGCTGAGTCGTCGGCTTTTGTTGAGGTCGAGTTTTCGACGCAGATGAATCACCAAGCAGTTTTGGAACCAGAGGCTAGTGTGGCTTATTTTGAGGGCAAGGGAGAAGGTACTCAGCTGATCGTTTGCGGACGGAGCATTAACATTCACGCACATATGACCCAGATTAAGGAAGCAGTCGGGTGGAATAACATGCGTTATATAGAAGCCTACAGCGGTGGGCAATTTGGTATCCGGTCGACAATTACAACTGAGGCTGTTACGGCTGCTGCTGCTGTACATTTTAAGCGTCCTATTCGCTATATCCCCACTCTAGAAGAATCGCTTCTCCTAACGTCTAAGAGGCATCCTTATCGGCAGAAAGTGAAGCTTGCAGTTGATGCAAACAACCGCTTGACATCTCTTCACTATGACTTCCTAATCAACAAAGGAGCTTACACGTTAACAGGTGCAGCCGTGATGATGCGTTCTTTGAATATGCTGACGGGTGCTTACTACGTGCCTAACATTAAAGCCCTTGGACGAATGGTATACACAAACAATGCATCTGGCGGTGCGGCTCGGGGGGCTGGTCCTCCTCAGACGACTTTTGCTCTTGAATCAGCTGTTGACATGTTGGCGAAAAAGTTGGGAATAGACCCGTTGGAGTTCCGTCGCAAGAATTCCCTGAAACCAGGTGAGACTAAAGCAACGGGAATGGTTATTACTGAAAAATGGCCGTTCCCAGAAGTCTGCGACGCGATCAAACCACACTACGAAAGGGCAAAGAGAGAAGCCGCAGCCTTTAATGCAAATAGTGGGTCGCTAAAACGTGGTGTCGGTTTAGCTGCTCACTCATTTGGTATCGGTGGTGCTGGAGACTCCGCGACGATGTCTATTGAGATGGATCCTGATGACGGGATTACCATTTACGCTGCAGTAGCCGATCCTGGTGAGGGAAACGATTCTATGCTTACACAAATCGCCGCTCATCAGCTTGGTCTACCCCTTGAGAAGGTTCGCCTCTATACCCGCGATACCGAATAATATGTAGGAATGGGCGGTGCTGGTGGTAGCCGGATAACTTGGATTGCTGGAAACGCTCTGCTTAATGCTATCGAACAGTTGAAGGCTGCAATGAGCGAAGCGAACTCAAAGACGTATGCAGGACTGGTAAAGGCTGGTAAGTCAATTCGCTATCAAGGCTCAACTAAAAACCCCGGTGGTAGTCTTGACCCGAAGACTGGTCAAGGTCCCTCCTTTGTCTCTGAGTGCCATAATATTCAGTTGGCTGAGGTGGAAGTCAATACAGATACTGGAGCAACGAGAATTGTAAAAATGACTAGTGCAGTAGATTCCGGAACTATTATAAATCCACATAACTTCGAAGGTCAAAATGAAGGGGGTATGGATCAGGGTGTAGGTTGGGCTCTGAGAGAAGAGTATGTCCTAGGCAAGACCAAAGACTGGATAACCTTTAAGTTTCCCACGATTAACGACTCTTTCGAGATGGAAAACATTATTCTTGAGACTCCTAGACTGAAGGGTCCTTTAGGTGCTACTGGCATAGGTGAGGTGACGATGACGACAACTGCTCCCGCGGTCACTAATGCTATAGAGGATGCGTGTGGGGTCAGAATCTATGATCTACCCGCTACCCCCGATAAAGTCAAAGCAGGATTAGCTAAAATAACAAAATAGGTTTTATGTCTACCCAACGCATGAATCCTGAATAAGAAAATGGTGAATTAGACTAAGTAGAATTTATATCTAAAAATCACCTTTTTCCCCTTTTTTATCAAGCATTCATGTAAAAACGAGAACTTAAAGATACAGGATTTACTTGGACTTTCCATCTAATTGACCTGCCTGATGTTTAGATGCTTACATAATTTAGAAAATACTGCTGACAATCTGGATCTGGTTAATATGGAGGCTGTGGCATAGTAGACGTATCGATCAAGAAGGCATAGCCCAATATGGCTCAGACGACGACTCTGAAAACCATTACTTCGATTTAAAATTGAAGTTAGAAAAGACATGCCAATTATTCAAATAACTAAAATGATACGTTTTCATAATATGCAAAATTTAAAAATATCTAAGAATTTAGAAAAGAAGTTGTTTGTATGAAAGAATTCTATTATGTGGCTCCAACTACACTTGGAGAGACAGTATCTATC
>JAUPKU010000275.1 GCA_030837285.1 Thermoproteota archaeon
CAGAATCAGGCAGCGACGTCGAACTACAAAAAATATTCGGCTTAACATCAAAAGAAATAATAGAAGCCGCTAAAAAAGTAGTCAAAAGAAAGTAGAAGAACAAACTACTTTCTCCCAAGTATTCCCCTTTTTCCCATTTTTTATTAAGAGCAACATTAAGATAATTCTAAAAGAACTTCAATCAGAAAACAAGCCTTCACCTAAGCTACTTCTTTTTCAAGATAATACCAAACAAATTCAGTAAAAACAGAGACTAGATCATTCATCAGACTAAATCTTTTCCAAGATTCTATTCAGCGTCTTTGTCGTTGGCAATCCATCTAAATCTCCGATCTTCTTCCACTCCGCAGCCCCAACATCAGTATCAGCCTTCAATTCTCCCCCAACAGGATGACAGAGATAGTCAACAAGCACATAGTGATAGCAGACTCTGCCCTCATCATCACAGACAATATTATCACACACGTCCAGTAGCCTATCAACCTCCACATCCAAGCCCGTCTCCTCCTTAACCTCCCTCTTAACTCCATCCGAAAGCATCTCACCCAACTCTAGAAGACCACCAGGAATCGACCACAAACCTTTCCCAGGATCATTCTCCCGTCTAACCAAGACGATCTCGTCACCCCTCTTAATCAGACCGCCAACGCCCACAAGAGGACAAATAGGATATCTCCTTTGCATAACATCCAATCACCAACACATAATCAATCAAATACGAACATAAACATCACAAAACAGAAAAAGAATTACCCCCTAATCTATCATCCACCTTCAACTAGACGAGCGAACGTAACCTTCTGATACTTCGGTTCAAACCTAAACACCCGCACCTTCCTCCCATCAGACTCTTCAATAAAGGCTATCAATCCCTTCTCCACATGCTCCTCAAAACTCCTTCGAGCAGCTTCAATCTCAACCTTATCATCTTTATTCCAGACAAGTGTTATAACCCTAGCTCTATCATCAAACAAGTCTTCAGGAATACCAGTCACCCACTTTCTCAATCAATAAATTATCCACCCAAAGAAGCCTATATACGTTTATATCGCCGCGACCGAGAATATTGAATTGGTGAAAACAATGCCAAAAGATAGTGAAGGATATGCTGGAAAACTCCTCAGAGTCGATTTGGCAAGGGAGAAGATCTCCGACTTCAACCTTGATGAGAAGACAACGAGGAACTATTTAGGCGGAACCGCAATAGGATCGAAGATCCTATACGATGAAGTCTCGCCTAAAATCGACTTCTCAGATTCTGAGAACAGACTAACAATAGCCTCTGGGCCACTCGGAGGCACCTCAATAGCTGGTTCCGGAACGATTTCAATTGTAACCAAAGGCGCATTAACCGGTGGCGCCTCCGCCTGTCAAGCAAACGGATTCTTCGGCGCATTCCTAAGACTCTGCGGCTACGACGGGATCATATTTCAAGGTTCAGCTAAAAGATGGATGTACCTACACGTTGACGATGGAGTGGCTGAGTTGAAAGACGCAAGCCACCTCCTACGCAGAGACACGTATGAGACAGCTGATCTTATCAAAGCAGAGCATGGAAAACAAGATCTCCAAATGAGTGTTGTCTCTATCGGTCCCGCAGGCGAGAACCAAGTCAGATTCGCGGGAATATTCATGGACAAGGGACACTCAGCATCCCACAACGGAATAGGCGCGGTTATGGGCTCCAAGAAGCTCAAGGCAATCGCTGTCGCAAGAGGAAAAGGTCCGGTCAAAGTAAGCGACGCCAAGAAGCTCCTTGAGATTGCTACAAAGTTGCGTGATGACGTAAAGGGCTTCTCAGGAACAGTAAACGGAGTCTACCGAAGCCAGACAGCTAACACAGGGACACTGCCAATCAAGAACTACACTACCAACGTGTGGGAGATACCAGCGGACAAGCTAAATGGTTTTAGCGAAGAATATATTCGAAAAACATTTGAACCAAAGCCTCATGCATGCTTCGCATGTAGCTTAAACCACTCAACTATGATGAAGATCCCCTATGGCCCATACAAAGACATGATCGTTGAAGAACCAGAATATGAACAACTGGCAGCCTGGGGGCCAGTTATAGACTTGAAGGAGATAGATCTAGCATTCATGCTCTCCGGTACAACCGACAGAGTCGGACTGGAAAATAATGAATCAGGTTGGCTCATGGGCTGGCTTATGGAATGTTACCAGAAAGGACTAATAAAGAAGAGCGATCTTGACGGAATTGAGATGACCTGGGGAAACGCTGAAGCTGTTAAACAGCTACTATACCTGATAGCCAATAACATCGGATGCGGAGAACGTCTAGCAGAAGGAGTGATGCGAGCCTCCCAAAAGATCGGTGGAGAAGCAGCAAAAGCAGCCATATACACCATGAAAGGCAACACGCCCAGGGGCCATGACCACAGAACCAGGTGGACAGAGATGTTCGACACGGTCACTTCAAATACAGGAACCCTTGAAACAGGGGCTATGGCTTCTACAAAAGAGCTGACAGGACCTGGCTACCCAACAGAAGTTTCAACATTCGAAGCAAACATGAAGGGAGATATGGTCTTTGAAGACTCTTTAGGTGTATGCCGATTCAACACTAGATCAAACATGCCACTTCTATCCGTGGCTGTAGCTGCAGTGACAGGCTGGAACTTCCCTCCAGAAGAAGCCAAGAACGTAGGCCTCAGATCGGTCAACCTAATGCGAGCTTTCAATATTCGATGTGGTATTACAAAGGAGAAAGACTATCCCTCCGAACGCTACGGATCAACACCTATAGATGGCCCATCGAAGGGAGTAAGTGTTAAACCTGTCTGGGATGCAATGCTCAAGAACTACTATTCAATACTTGGATGGGACCCAGCAACAGGCAAACCAACTAAGAAGACCCTAGAATCCCTTGGCTTACAAAATGTGATAAAAGACTTATACTAAAAATAACGCTATAGAGCCTGGAAAACCCTTTTTTTATTTTTTCAATTTTGATTTTTACTATTCATTCTGCAATCTATTATTTAGTACTTTTAAAATGCTCCCAGCCTTTATAAAGAACAGTCTCCTCCTTACCATCATGCATGAAGACGATTTTTGTCTCCTCTGTCACTTCTCCTATGCGAATCAAGTTTCCTCCTGCTTCTTTAATCGCTTCGTAAGCTAAACTCCAAGAATCACTCTTTATCGTTGTGACTATCTCGTACTCCTCTCCGCCATAAAGTACTAA
>JAUPKU010000276.1 GCA_030837285.1 Thermoproteota archaeon
GCTCAAATTGAGAGCTTCACGCCTGATTCTATTCTTTTTTTCTAACTTCAAAAAACATTTATGCAGGATTCGCACCTGTCAGATAAAGCTACAATAAGCAAATCATCTTACGTCAAGCGCTACGTTTCTTGTTTTTGTTGTCGTTTCTTTTCACCTTATATTTGCTTATCCCTATAGAAGTATATGTGCTTACAGGCTTATAAAAATAATGATTTAAGTGTTTATATGCTTAAAATACATTCTTAACAATGTAAACTAAATAAGCTCTGTTGCTGTGCGCTTTGCTGTCGCTCCGCTTCAACACCTTCCGACCCTGTGCCACCCCGTTCATACAGCATATTGAAGTTTTTATGAGGAGGAACATCTCTTCTCACAACGAAACTCTGTCATCATCCTATGGAGAATTAAATGATAGGTATGAATCTATCTCCAAAAAAATGGAGGAAGTATTTGGGACTCTGGAGTATGGTAGCCTTGAGGTGATTGATACGTGTGTATCAATATCGATCGATTATGCCCGCTAAATACATTACAGTGCAACAAAAAGTGATTGCAGCCACTTCCTTGTAACAGTTCTTTCACTGGAGCAATTAGAACTCATATTTTCCCTAGATTTTAGTATATATGCAAAAAATGAAAGTTTCATGCCCAATAAATCATAGAAAATAACTCTCAAAAGTGGGAAACGCTCTTCGATTTTTCATTAAAAAATAACTAAAAATCGTAAAAAGCTCACTGAGGGTTAGGGCAGGTCGTATGGGAGCATTACTCTCCGCTCGTTTTCGTCAACGTACTCTCCGACGATGTCCGGCTTGAAGGCTGATCCCCTACGGTTGAAGATGACGAGCGTTGTTACCGTCGTGTTCTTAGGAAGCTTGCCCAGAACAAACCTCATGGCAATCCCTTGATCCAGCCAGTCGTCGACGACGAGGACTCTCCCGCGTACCGCGTCTATCTGGCACAGGTCGTGGACTGTGATCTTCATGCTGCTTCCCTCCCCCGTGTGCCGCACAAAGGTGGGACAGAACGTAGGTATTCCCAGTTTAGATGACATGTAAGCCGCTACTAGGGAGCCGCCTCTTCCTATGCCCACGATACTATCGAACGTCCTGAGTCTTATTTCATCATAGAGTTTATCCAACAAATTAGTATACTCGTACCACGTTACCATCTTCAATTTCTCTCACCCACTCTGCTTTTCCGATTATAGGCCTGCGAGTGAAAAAATATTTTTTTTTCAAGGATATAAATAATATGGTATGCACTAGTGAGCATATTGTATTTTTTTATTATTATTATTATTATTATTTCCTTTCGTCCTATTACCGATCCTATCAAGATGTTGAGAACTATCTCTGCTGTATCACAAGCTAATTCTGTTATCCTTCTGAGACTTTCAAGTATCAATAGAATGTTTACTCCTTCATAGTTACAATCCTTTCTTGTGAGGACGATGATTTCATTTTGAATTGAGTTAACTTAGCGCACGCTGGCATCAGCTCTATACTTTAAATCTTCTTCACAGTCCTCTCAATTTCATTTAGGATTTTAGAATGCACCTATTTTTTAATGATCTGATACTTTTCGCTTTAAACGTTTTCTTTTTGCATTTATGACTACTTTTCTTCCCTACAACCTGTTTCTCAACCCAGTGTGCTGGTTTGTTATTATGCTGATATTTCGTATGAGGACGTTATGTTTACTGTTTTCTTTAACATTCCTCCGACGGAGCAGTATTCTTCTTCAGAAAGTCTTATTGCATTTTCAACAGCCTTTTTACTAATGTTTTTTCCTTTGATAATATACTTGAGATGAATACCCGTGAATACTCTTGGTGGCTCATCTCTTCTATCTGCTTCCATTTCTATTGAATAAACTGAAAAATCCTGCCTTTTCTTATGTAATATTGAAACAACATGGTAACTGCTGCATGCAGCTAAACTTGCCAAAACATTCTCCATAGGCGATAGCGCAGTCTCTTCTCCACCATTAGGTATTGGTGCATCGAAATCGACTGAGAGTCCTTTCTCATTCTTTGTAGTGAAACGATAATTTCCTTGCCAGTTCAAACCATCTTTTTAACCGAAACCAAAACCTCTTCCGCCCATCTCATACAATATTCTAAGTGAACATTATAATAATGCTAATTGCTTCATCTACCTTTAGTATGAAACCTTAGCACGTGCTGTTTAGAATCGGAGAGCTAGCTAGCAAAAACAAAGGATTTGTTTAGTATACTGCCAGCTTTAATTGTCTATAAGTGTTTATGTTCCCGGATTCATAGAGACGGTTCAGCCAGACTATGCCTCCGACACCCATTTTCTTTGCTTCTGTAAGGCGCGCGCTAATATGAATTTGGAGTAGCATTGCTTTTCCTATATTTCTATAGTCTTTCCAGCAAATCCTATCTCACAGTTTGTTGGGTAAAGCTCCTTTATCTCCATTTTATGCTGAGTACAATGACAAGAAAAAATCAATCGTATTTAATGCATATTATGGTATTGATCAAACCCATGAAAACCTCCA
>JAUPKU010000277.1 GCA_030837285.1 Thermoproteota archaeon
TATTAAACAGATACCAGAATGCTCTCCCAGAAGCTTTATATGTATATCTAAGGATACAGATGATACTCTCGCCGTGATGAGGTTCGGCTTTCATGCCTATCGAGACAATAGAGGACGCAGAGAGATTTATTAAGAGATGGATGAATGACAGGGGTTATCTCATGGGTGAGCTTAGCCCAGACGGAATTACTTTCCAGTTAAATGGGAAATTTGATACTGGAGTCGCGTTTTCAATTGTTCATCCCAAGACTCTAAAGCGCGCATTTATTGTAGTAGCACAAATAGATATCCATCCATCACATATGAAGGCACTTAAAGATATGAATCCAGAAGATCTCAACAGGTTTCTAGGGAGTCTTAAGAGGGATCTATTCTTCACTATACCCACATTCACATTCATTCCTCATGGTGCAAGTATACCAAATGCAGTTCAGTTTAATAAGCAAATATCATTTGATGAACTCACGGAAGGCAAGTTGTATAATAACGTGGAATATACATGCAGGTGCGTTCTCTGGGTGGCCATGGCGTTAACCGGTAAATTTGGACAGCCTGTGGAGGGAGAGTCTTGAGCGAAGTAATGCCCTATGTGACGCAGGCATATTCATCAAATAACAGTTCAGATTTAAATATAAGTGTTAGAGCTGATTATCGCGCAGCGAAACAGCCAAAAGAGCTGTTTGACAAAATTCCGTCGCAACCTGTCATAGATATAGCTGCCGATATGGATTTCTCAAGGGAATACAATGCTTTGAGGTGGTTAAGAGAGCGATTAAAAGAAGCACAGCCACAATTTAGAAATATAGAAGATGTTAGTATGTATACTGTGGGTATTGGAAAAGCCGAAAGTGAGGAAAATATCAGCGTTTTCGATATAGTAGGAAAGAGACGTTGCTTTTCTTCTGAAGATGGACGTAGGCTGTATGATGCAATAAGAATTCCATTAGCGCGAGGCAGAAGAGTATACATATCTTTTAAAGATATCACAAATATTAGTGCTGCCTTCCTAGATGCGGCAATGGGTCGGCTCTGCGACGGCGAGTTTTCTGATGAGATGATAACGGATAAATTATCACTGATTGAAACACCTCCCGAAAAGATATTTCTCGTTAGAAGAGCGTTCCTTGAAGCTAAGGAGTTCTATAGAGATCCAAATCGCTTTAAAACCGCTATAGATAGCCTTGCTGCTGAGGGAGACCTTGATTAAAGATATTGAAACATACGCCTTTTCGCACGATGATCGTCTTTTATTAGATGCGAATATTTGGCTATTTACCAATGGCCCAATGACATATAGGTACCAAAATAATGCTGATATTTATACCAAAGCAGTAGATAAGATGTCAATTAATGAGTGTGAAGTATATATAATTCCCACAATAATCTCTGAATTTATTAATAGATGCATTGTTGAAGAATTAAGACACATGGGAATACCAAAGGTGGATAGGAAAGCAGCTCGAAATCTTCCTTTATTCAAACCTATTGCAGAGAAGATTGCTAATTATGTGATGGATATTTTAAGTTTTGCCAAGTGCTGTGATTCTCCATTTGACTCCTTAAGAGTTGCTGCCTATATGGAAGAATTCAAGAATTGTAATGCAGACTATAATGATATAACCATAGCAGATGCATGTAAGGAAAGAGAACTAATCTTAGTGACAGATGATTATGATTTCAAAAACTACCCCATTACTGTATTGACAACTAACCAGGACCTACTTCTTTAGCACGCTCCTCCCAATCAGTTACAATGTTAAGCTATTGGCTTGGCTCAAAAAACTAAAAACGTGAGGATACCCTCTTTTAGGCTTAAATCAATGAAATGAGATCTATAATTACAACACTATAAAAACTTTTCTTTATAAGCAATACTACATAAACAGGCCATAATCTTAATCCTTAAAAAGAGGCGGCGTTTTAAGTCTGTCCCTAGTCGTGACCCAAAAGCTTTTCGTGTGAGCGATGATTGAGGCATCCGAGGGAGAGATATTTGGCGGCACCCAAAGAAATTGTGGACTTGGTGGAAAGATTTGAGAGTAATCTAGCGTCCTACAAGTCCGGGCATTACAATGAAACTCAGGTTAGAAGGGAATTTGTTGATCCTTTCTTCAAGACCTTAGGATGGGATATAGACAATGAACAAGGTTTTGCTGAGGCTTACAAGGACGTTATCCATGAGGACGCTATCAAGGTAGGGGCCACTACCAAAGCTCCAGATTACTCTTTTCGTATTGGAGGCCAACGTAAGTTCTTCCTGGAGGCCAAAAAACCTTCAGTGGACATCAAGGAAGGTATCCATTCTGCCTTCCAGCTCCGACGCTATGCTTGGTCTGCGAAGACTTTGCATTTGTCCATTCTAACCGATTTCGAAGAGTTTTCCGTCTACGATTGCCGTGTAAAACCGGACAAGATGGATAAAGCCTCTACTGCCAGGGTACTCTATCTAACCTACAAGGATTATCTGACTCGTTGGGATGAAATCGCCGGGATCTTCTCCAAGAATGCCGTCCTGAAAGGTTCCTTCGACAAGTATGCAGCGGATAAGAAGAATAAAAGAGGTACGACCGAAGTAGATGCCGCCTTCCTGGAAGAGATCGCCGGATGGAGGGAGATCCTTGCCCGAAACATCGCCCTGCGAAACCCTGATCTCAGCACTAAAGATCTCAATTATGCAGTTCAGGCCATAGTCAATCGCATTGTCTTCCTGCGAATATGTGAGGACCGGGGCATTGAGCGGCTTATGAAGCTACAGGACCTGCTCAATGGTGAGCGGGTCTATCCCCGACTTTGTGAGATCTTCCGCCGGGCTGATGAACGCTACAACTCTGGCATATTCCACTTTGAGAAAGAGGCGGGTAGGGAGAGTCCTGATACCCTCACTCTGAGCTTAAACATCGATGATAAGCCTCTAAAAGAGATCATCAAGCGGCTTTACTATCCAGATAGCCCTTATGAGTTCTCCGTGCTTCCGGCTGAGATCTTAGGCCAAGTCTATGAGCAGTTTTTAGGTAAGGTGATAAGGCTCACCGAAGGCCACCGTGCCGTGGTGGAAGACAAGCCCGAAGTAAAGAAGGCGGGCGGTGTCAAGTACACGCCGGTCTACATTGTGGAAAACATCGTAGGAAGCACGTTAGGCCACATACTGAAGGGCAAGACACTGCTAGAAGTGGTGCTAATTAGCGTTTTAGATCCTGCCTGTGGTTCGGGATCTTTCCTCATTGTGGCCTACCAGTACCTTCTTGATTGGCATAGAGAGTGGTATGTTCAAAACCTTGTTCCGCTATTGCAGAACGGCCTAAAGCCTTCATCTCCTGAGATAAGGCGAATGCTTCCAAGTGCTCCAAATGAAACTGGCAAGAAGGGCCGAAAGAAAGAGCCTGAGTTACCTGTCTACCAGGGCCGGGGCGGGGAATGGAGACTTACCACAGCGGAACGAAAGCGGATTTTGCTGAATAACATCTACGGCGTGGACATAGACCGTCAGGCTGTCGAAGTGACAAAGCTCTCCCTTTTGCTGAAGGTGCTGGAAGGAGAGAATGATGAGACAATTTCAAAGCAGCTTAAGCTCTTCCAAGAGAGGGCATTGCCCGATTTGAGCAATAACATCAAGTGCGGCAATTCGTTGATTGGATGGGACATCCTGAATGATAATCCAGGCATGGGGCAAGAGGAGATCGATCGGATCAATCCCTTTGATTGGGAGAAGGAGTTCCCTGAGATATTCCAGAGAGGCGGTTTCAATTTGATTATTGGGAATCCGCCGTATGGTGCGGAATTTTCGCAGGATCTAAGGCACTTTTTATCCAGAAAATACAATCTACCGGTCCCTATTACAGACTCATTTGTATTATTCATATTAAAATCCTTCCAACTTTTGCGAAGTGGTGGTCTACAGTCATTTATCGTTCCGTCTCCTTGGCTTTACATGTCTTCATATGTAGATTTCCGAAAGAGTATTTTATCTAACTATAAGCTAAAAGATATTATTCTTTTTAGGCAACCTGTCTTTAGCAAAGTAACTGTAGAAACATGTATTGAGACAATAGAGAAAAAGGTAGACTCCGAAAACTCAATAAAATTCCTTGAAATAACTGAAGAATCTACTTCTTTAATGGGTAAGACATATTATTTAGATCAAAGTTCTGTACTAAAAGAACCTGAGTCGAATCTTTGTCAAATAGGAGACAAAATAAGCCGAGATTTATTTTCAAGCATCGAAAATAAAGCTAAAAAATTGAGTGATTTGACTCATATCGTATGCGGCCTCACACCGTATCGCAAAGGTAAAGGAAAACCACATCAAACTCAAGAAATAGTAGATAATAAGTCATTTGATGCTGATCACAAAGTAGGTGGCACATATCGCCAGTATCTTATGGGACGTGACTTTCATCGATATGTTTGGCAAATAGAAAAGGAAAGATGGATCAATTATGGTGATTGGTTAGCGGAACCTCGTTATGCTGCTCCATTTAATGATGCAATCAAAATTGTCATCCGACAAACCGCCGATTCGATTATTGCTCAACTTGACGATAATCAATACATTTCTTTGAAAAATGTACATAATCTCAGAATTAATTTTGAGGAACTGAACTATCACTATCTATTGGGATTGCTTAACTCTAAACTTATCTCATGGTGGTATCAACAACTTATTCCTGAAAAGGGGCGTGTTTTTGCGGAAGTAAAGGTTGTGAATCTTAAGAAAATACCCATCCTTACTATCGATTTCTCCAACCCCGCCGAAGTGGCACGTCATGATCGCATGGTCTCCCTGGTGGATCAGATGCTATCTCTTCATAAGCAGCACAAAGAAGCCCGCACGCCCCATGAGCAGACCGGCCTCCAGCGTCAGATAGAAGCCACGGATAGACAGATAGACGCCCTGGTCTACGAGCTTTACGGGCTGAATGATGAAGAAATCAGGATTGTGGAAGGGACATAAGCGAATCGCTAACCATATTAGCTATTGCAGGCTCTATCTATCTCATGGCCATGCTGTGGTAAGTATGATATGCTACACTCGCCCCTCGCCTGGTGTGCCCAGCATGGCCTCACAATTACATAAAATACTTGTTAAGTTATGATTATACCATTTTGCCATTCTTACCAGGCAATACAAATAGCAGCAAAAAGCCATACTCTAACATGTTGATTATCGGGCCGGAAACATATTGATAATAATGTGTGGATTAAATGCAACGTCAGTACCTAGCGATTTTGCACCGATCTTATAACCTTCGGTTTTTCTCACCGATAACGATTTTACAGGATTTGAAAAGGTGTTTCAAAATTCGATTATTTCATACTCTATGAGTATGGAGAAGCGGATTTTACCATGTTTTTCCTTGATTCGATTGTACTAAATCAGTATAAGGGTTACTGTTATCGATTGGTGGAAAGTGTCACTTGATTTAGTACAAGGCAACAGTATTAATTCTATGCTGAAGTTAGTTCTATGGCATTATAGAAAGTATTTAGTAAAATGACATATAACTAATTACCATGCACAAAACAGCGGCGGGGGAAAGAGCAAAGGCTCTGAAGAAGGAGGCCCAGGATCTGGCCAGGAGAGCAAAGGCCCAGAAGGAAGCGGCGGCAACCATGAGAGCGGCCAGGGTTACAGTAGTGAATCTTCAGTCTATGGCTGCTAAGAAGCTCTCCCAGGCCCAGGCTCAGAGGCTGGAGGCCAGGCTGGAGGATCTCCATGTATGGGAGCAGAGGAAGGTTAAGGAGTCCAAGGCTGGGCCGAAGGCTTACACTTACTATATGACCTCCTGGAGAGAAGGAGGGAAGTTAAGGAACGTTTACCTGGGCTCTTCCCGTAA
>JAUPKU010000033.1 GCA_030837285.1 Thermoproteota archaeon
AAGCTTGCAAACGCGCCAGCTTCAAGACCTGGTTCTTCAAACCACTGAATTGGCTTATTCCGCTTTTCTCGTCCTTCAATGTACCGTTGAATGAAAGTGTTCCAAAATTTAATAGCAGTCTCAAAGAAATCGTTTTCAATAATTTGCTTTCTTTCAAGTCTGCAAAATATTTGAACTAGGGTTTCTGCCCATCCATGACTAAGGAAACCCTCTGTGGCGCCATCAGCTACAGCAAAAGGTAGAACAACACTCTGAAGTGTTGATTGCCTTTTAGGAAAAAAAGCATCTTCATATTCTTCGTTCGAATTTCCCGCTTTAGGCATCCAAACTGTGCGGAATGAAGCCTTCATACCCACAGTTCTACCGCAAGTTGCTTGCTCTTGTTCCTATGTCTAAGAAACTGATAACTGCTTCTAGGTCCGCATTAAAAGCAAATCCCCGCGCATTGTCTGTAACTTGACGTTTTTCTTGTCTAGCTATTTGTCTCATGTACTCTGGAAGACAACTTGACATATTGAAGAGCATTCGTGCAAATTCGTCTGGTAATTTCTCCTCAGAATCAGGAAATTCAATTGGCTGTGCCTTGCTCGACGAAACATGGAGGTTGAACAAAAGCACATTCCCATCGCTGCTCATGAGGTCCTTGAGCGATTGAGCAGGAGTCGAAGGATCTCCATCAGTAGCCTCTCCATCAGTAATATTAATAACAACTGGTGGGAAACAACTGGGATGTTGGCTTAACCACGTCTTAATAATAGATTGCGCATGGGTGATAGCTTGACACATAGGAGTGCCACCATTCGCCACTGGGTCAAACCAGACTGGGAACTTTACTTTTTGCTCCACAAGACCGCCTGCTCCATCATCAACTTTCTTATTTCGCTCTTCAATCCTAGCGGGTTTAGCTGCAACTTCGCTAATTGGGACCAGATCTTTTCCAGCAATAGAGCCTCCGAATGCTGATCCGACTTGAACTCCGTAACCAATAACTCCTACATGAAAATAATCTCTAACGCCTTCTGCTTTTGCACATTTTATCGCAAGATTTTGAAGAAGCTTGTTTATAGCATCTGCTACTCCATCAGCTTTTCTCCTATTTGATTCTCCAGCGCCAAACGGATCGCCCATAGATCCTGATTGGTCAATTAAGAAAAGGAAACAAGATGGGTTTGCCCTACTTATTTCCGCCATATAAGGCATTTATATCAATCCTGCACAAGCAAATTTTGCTAGTAAATCTGTAATTGACTGTATTTAACACTTTTTCTGTACATGCGCTATTTCTGTGCACTTATCCTAAATAACATAGGCGATGTAGAGTTAAACAGGAACCCGCCCTCAATCCTTTTCTTCAGTATTTTCAGATATTTTGTCTTTAGAACTTAGTGCATACCATCCTGTGTTTTTGCTATTCTTTATTGCTCCTTTGATGAGGTCGAATGATTTTTTAATTGAGGGTATAGCTGAAGGCAATTCACTTTTGTCTTTAATTTGGAGTGTACTCCAGTTTTCGTGATCCCTAGTGTTCTTAATGTCTCCTATTTTTTGCTGGTCAGTGAAAACGTTTAGATAAAGAGAATTTTTTCTAAATCGCGCGCGCTACTTTCTCTTATATGCTTTTGAGCATAATTCATATTACTAAAACAAAAGTTGACTGCACTTGTCTTCTACTAAATTGTTTTCTATTGATCTGGAAGTACATCAATTTAATTTCATCTTAGGTATAGGCGTTCATACTACATCATCTCTTCACACAGATTCTAGTTACGAAAGCAAGTTATTTGTTGCTCAAGATTTGAGCCCTCAGTCAGAGAAACAACTCTTAGAGGACTTTCTAGAATATTTGACTGAGAATAGAGGCGCCTGTCTAACTTCCTACAATCTGATGGGTTTAGATCTACCCATACTTCTATCCAGATTAAGAGAATACTATCCTCTAGGCTTGCAATTCTCGGATATAATCTATCATTCAAGTCTTTACGACACAATGATTGCATACAAGACTTGTGCTCAAAACCAACGCTTCTGCAAACTAGTCCAGGCAATTCAGGATTTACAGAGAAGTGGGCAGAAATGTTTTATCCTAAGCAGCAAGCTTGTTTATTCCGGTAAAGACACTTACCAACTCTGGATTCAAGAAAGAAACGGCACCTCTAAGGAATTTTCAAAATACATCAACGAGGATTCGTATAATCACCTAAGATTGGCTCAGGTATTATTGTCTAAAAAAGTTAGTGATGGCTTTTGGAATGCAAAAAACGTCCCTCAGGTTCCACCCGAAATCCTTGAACTTGAAGATAATAGATCACCCGAAGAAGGAGTAATGGAATTAAAATCGTTATTGACTTCTAAACCACTTGAAAAAGCCTATGCTGGAAAATGTCCTAAATGCGGATCTCACCTAGTATGGCGAAAAGCAAGGATAACTAATGAATTGTACAGAGGATGCACAAACTATCCTAAATGTAAATATAATGAAAGAAGCTACAAGTTCACCCCACCTAGTGTAAGATCCAAAAAAAACAGCCACGTGAACGAGGATGCAAGTGAAATATATCTCTATGATGGTGACGATTCAATAGTTGAACCAGATGATAGCCATTTTTATGGCTATTCTTCAAATGGCCCAAAAGAATGGAGAAATTCTACACGAGTAGAAGAAAATGAAGAAAGAAAGGAAATTCGTAGGAGACTGAAAAAATCCAACTTGAAGGAAATAGGCTTATTAATAATTGCAGTCGCTGTCAGCATACTCCTTTATCTAGCATGGAGATTAAAATAAGTTACTTGTACTTAGTACACGCTAATTTGAGTGGATTTTAAAGAATTCGATCGATTCGCGTGTGAAGACTCTGGAATCAAAGCAGTAATTCATTTAGTCCCATAATTGACACATCGGACTCTATCAGTAGTTGGATTAGATAGATGTCACAAGAAAGGAAGGCTAGCCAACTTCAATCTATTTTAGGGGGAGAGCGCGCGCAAAAGGCTTTTAACAACCTTCCTCTTGATCGATCGAGACAAAAGGAAAAAACCAATGTAGAATAACCGAAAAAGGATTAACGCATATTAAAGAAAACAACCAATCTAATCGTACCAGCTAACATTTATAGCATGATTTTTAAACTGTCGTTCTTTAAAGTAATAGACGTGACTCAGCCTTCAAAGAAGTCTCTCATAATAAGAGATCCTATTCATGGTTTCATTAGACTAGACCATTATCCTTTCATTGAGGAGATCATTGACACAACCTATTTCC
>JAUPKU010000278.1 GCA_030837285.1 Thermoproteota archaeon
AGTCGGCTACTATAGATGCAGCACCCTGTTCAATGTATGCCGTGCCTTTGCTAACCCCATCCGCAAAGAGTTCAACGGTGTATTCCTTGGCATTTGATACACCACCTTCTGCAACTTCTACCTTCAACCTGTACTCAAAGCAACCCTGTACGAGAGCTGTGTTGACTGAAGAAGGAGATGCGCTCATTACTACTTCACTCCCATTGGTTCCTGTCGCAGGTGTGGTTGTCGTGGTTATGCCTATTCCCTGAGGCGAAACGATCAATTCCCCAGTAATGTTGAAGATTTCGCCTCCAATGGTAGTCACTGTGCGTGTTGGAGCTGATGAAAGCGCTTGCACTCCGATTACTCCTACTATTCCAGCGAGACACATCATTGCCAGCATCAGGTAGGCAGGAATCTGTTTTGACATAATACTCGTGGATTTCATTTTTTCTTCATTCCTCCAGAAGTCTCACATTTTGATTAGTTTATGAATCAATATGTCTTTATTCTGTATTAGTGATTCAGATCTTGGCACTTTAAACTCATTATGAAGTTCAACTCTATATTCAGGGTCTATACAGGAAGAGTATAAGCGAAACAGACTATAGACCACGCAACTAAACTTCATAGTGCCGTCAGTTTTGGGCTCCTCTATTTAAGTCTAGAAAGCTAATTGCTCCTACGCTAAGAATGTGGATTCACAGTCTATAATCCAGCTTCCTAACTCTAATCTTATTTTCCTATATGTATTTACTCAATGAGCGAAAAACAACGAGGCACTTCCGTGACCACGTTAGGACTATTATGTCAAATTTGCCAGTTGTGACAAGGAACAAACCACACGATAGCCTTGAATGAGGAGAGCTTATCATAGAGAGGAAAGACTCGCTTGGCTCTAAAGAAGAAACTCAATTTATCCTTCATTTCTGCACTCAGTATCTGGTTTATCTCTTTGTTAGTCTTTCTCCCAATATGCGGCTGGATAATTAATACAATTTCCTCAACCGTCAACAGAATTATACTCGCATTCTTCTTAGCATTGTTTATGTTTTCTGCTCTCGTTCTCTTATGGATGAGCCTGAATAGACTGAGAAGACTACGCTCGAACACCTTATTTGTCAATTCACGAATACTTCGTAGGTCCCAGACATCGATGAAAACCACATCAACGGAAAACACATTAAGGAAAACCTCTAAAATTGGTGCGATCTTAGAAAAGAGCTCTTCGCGCATGCAATTGGAATTGCCTCTTAGTGAAGAGTCCTACCAAGGAAGTGAAGGAAGCTCTCAGTCAGTAGATGAGATGTCTCAACAAGAACTATTCAAGAGTCTGGACCAGTTCATCAAGGCCAAGGAAGAAATGAAGGTAAGAATCGATTCAATCGCCAAACTACTTCCAAAACTCAATGAAAGAAGAGAATTCCTCGCTGGAGATTTTAACGAAAATCAAAGGATAGCCTTGCAACTTAGCCAACAAGTCGCCCCACTCAACGGACAGATAGAAGTGCTCCAACGAGGGATACCTCAGAAACAGGAGCAGAAAGCGAGTTTAGAGAAACAAATCCAACAAGAACAAGACAGAAGGAAGAAGATTGTCGATCAGATCTCTAAGCTTGCCAGCACGAGAGCGAACGTCGAGAAGACCATCCATCAGAAACAAGATGAGATCTCTGAGATCAACGGACAAATCAAGCAGATAAAGAGTATACAGGAGTACGGGCAGAACTAAATATATTAATCTTATTCTCTGAAGTTAGTCAACATCTTAGAATCCTCTTTCCAAGCAGTTCTCATATTCCTACCGCCGATTGGGAAATATCCACATAATTTCCCGTTCTAAAATTTTGGGATTTCAATCCAGAATGGCAATGGCGTATCTCTCCTAAGAATATGAATTATGAGTCTATATCTAGACTTCCTAACACTAATCTTACTTTTCTATACATATTGGCTGAATGAGAGGATAACAATGAGGTATTTCGATAGGCGAGCCACTACAGTAAAGGATCTTCGTGCACGCGCTTCTGAACCACCGTCTAGTAAAGAGCGCACAAATGAAGGAAAAAGAAATCCTCAATCAGCTGGCGAGATGTCTCAGCAAGAGCTATTCGAAAGCTTAGATCAACTTAAGAACGAGTTGAAAGAGTTCGAGAAAGTCAGAGAAGGAATGAAAACAAGGATAGATTCAATCGCCAAACTACTTCCAAAACTCAATGAAAGAAAAGAACTCTTGGAAAGAGACATCGACGAAAACCAAAAGAAAATTCAGCAACTCAGTGATCAAGTTTCGCCACTCAACGAGAAAGTGCAGTCGCTCCAACGAAGCATACCTCAGAAACAGGAGCAGAAAGCGAGCCTAGAGAAGCAAATTCAACAGGAACAAGAAAAGTTCAAGGAAATCACGGAACAGATATCCAAGGTCGCTAATGAGAAAACGAATGTAGATAAGACCATACATCAGAGACAAGAAGAGATCTCTGAGATCGATGGACAAATCAAACAAATAAAAAATATCCAACAATATGGAGCAGACCTACTAACTACGCTATTCCTTGCCTCAAAAGCCAGCTAACATTATTATACGTACTATCTCTTTCCATTTCCGTTGTTTCATACCCGTCTTTCTAGACTTTGAAGAAAGACAAACCAGTCTAATGTATCCATTTTTGGATAACACGAACTACCTTCGCCTTTTCTTGAAGGATTCTATTAATAGACTTTTCAAGGCTAGCTCTACTTTTTACCCATCCTCTGTTATCTGCAAAGATCCTCTATGAATCAGCTGTATGTTAGCGGTCCTAATATTTCGCCTTCTCTACTTCACGTACTTTAAGTTTCTCCTTCGCTAGAATCAACAGAATAAGGTTTAGCCCTTCGATGATTGCTCCTACTAAGAATGCGTTTCGTGAGCCGAAGCCGTAATAAATTATTATTAGGGCTAAGGGGCCTATGAAGCCACCCATGTCCATGAAAATTCTTTGAAGCCCAATCGCTCCTCCCCTCACCGACGAAGGTGCGATATCAGCTAGGAGAATAGTTAGTGTGATGCCAGCGAGGTTTTCTCCGAAGCTTTCGAAAAGAGCCATTACAATGAATACTTCTAAGCTGAGCTGATGGAAAAAATCAAGAGGCTAACAGCACTTATGATGAAGCCGACAGACACTATACGTCTTCTGCCAAACCGTTCAGAAAGTGAACTTGAGCCAACAGCTGCCTTTATGTTGCCTATAGTACGAGAACTAAGGATGAAGCTGGTGTACTCTATTGTGAATCAAAGGTCATTGCGGAAGTAGCGCTGGAGGATTGTGGCGAACAGTCAACTCCATACAAGGGCGTTGGTAATGGAATAGGTGCAGGTGATGATTATTCACCAACTTCGAAGGTTTCTTATTATCTCAAGGACAGATAAGCTTGAGTTTGATTCACGTTTTCCCTTGGTTTTCTTGAAACTCTTTGAAGTTATGGCGAGGATGAAGGAAAATGCGATTAAACCAAGAGTGACATAGAAGACGTTAGAGTAATAGCCCAATACTTCCGCGAGAAGGGCGCCTATAGGTGCTCCAACAACATTTCCCACGGACTTATACCGTTGAATAGTCCTAGAGCTTTACTCCTTGCTTTTGATTCGAAGAGGTCGATGATGAGTGCAGTGCTGTTCATGAAGAAGAGAGCAGCTCCAAATCCCCATACGCCTCGGCCTAGAATGAGAATATAGATAGTTCTCGCTTACGCCCAGAGAAATGGGTCAAGAACGCTAAGGCCGACACCAATTAGGAAGAATTTCCTCCTGCCAACCCGATCTGAGATTATACCCGCAGGTATTTCCAAGAATATCCTCAAGAGGAACCATGTGGAGATAACTAAACCAACCAGAATCCCCAAAGGGTCTAGGTCGGTAGCCAGCAGGGGGAGGAGCAAGCTGGAGAGGCTCATTCCCAACATGGTCGAGAATCCTATGAATATTAACTCGTAGTATAAGTGAGGATAAAACCTGAAACTCAAAGAACTCAACTCTGTCTTAAGGCTATACTAGTAGACAGCAATTAAATGTCAGGATTGAATATTAATGCTAACTCGACATAATGTTCCATAACGGAACAGTCTATTCATTTGTTATTTGTTGCTAACGTACATTTTGTAAATGAACTCTCGCGAAGCAGTAGTGGTCTACTTTAAAGAATTTTTCTCTAAAAGAAATTATGAAGACACTAATAACTCTCGATAAATTACAATCTTGTGAGTATAGACCTCGCAGAATAAAAAATGAATAATATAAATCTTGTTTATGATCAGACAAGTAGGAAACTTGTTTTTACATCTAGTCGCTCTTGTATAAAAAATTTCTACGCACTTGTCTTCTATGGATATTATTTTATACTCTTTGTATAAAGATTCATAGTGTACTTAATTACTTTCTTTGCTTCTTCGCAATTCTTCCAACATTTGATTTTTACCCACTTCTTCGGTTCCAGTCGCTTATAAGTCTCAAAGAATTCTTGGATTTCCAATAGGAGATGACTTGGAACATCATTCAAGTCGTTGAATTCATTGTATCTAGGATCAGCTATTGGTACAGACAGAATCTTAGCATCATCACCCGCCTCGTCCTCCATGATCAGAACCCCTATTGGGCGAACTCTAAGAACGCATCCCACCTGAAGATGCTCATAACTTAGAACCATCATGTCCAAAGGATCTTTATCATCATCTAGAGTCTGAGGCATAAACCCATACTCTACAGGAAAAACCACAGAAGAATGCAAAACACGATCTAGGAAGAATGCTTCATACTCAGGCCTATACTCATACTTGTCTCTTGAACCTCTACCAACCTCGACAACCATATTAACAATGTCTGGAGCTTTATCTCCAACCGGAATATCTCTAAAGAGATTCATAGTAGAACATTAGCTTGCGGATCTTAATATAAGAATTTAATGATAGAATATCGCATACAACAAAATAGAATCCAAAACCGATTAAGACATTACTTGAGAAATGAGCTTCACAGAAATTGATGGAATCAAGTAGTAACATCAGTTATCTCAACAACTTTGCTTCGAGATGTTAGACCAGACACTATTCTTATCTGGGATACTGAAACCTTGAAATATTTTGCCAGTTTCTTAAGAAGTTCGCGATTTGCTTGTCCTCTTTCAGGTTTAGATGTCAAACCGATTGAAATTCTGTTTCCATAGACTTCGATGAAATCCTTATGAAACTTCACTTCAACCTCATATCTCATGTAATTCACCTGAATTAATTTGAATCAATCCTAATAAGATGGATTATTCGTCAATATCTTTTTGGTATTAGAATGATTCAAGCTCTGCTAAACATCTTTTTCTTCAGTGATTAGTATGCGCTAAGAATATGGCGGGCCCGAAGGTACTTGGCTATAATAAGGGTCGAGTCCAGCAGATTTTCTGGATAGATTAGACTTAAATCCTCGTCTTAAGAGAATTTGTATTGTTATTTTGGAGCGGGTTTGGTCATTTTTGAGTGATCATAATGCTACTATGACGAAAGATAGATCTAGTCTTGAGGAGATTGTGAGGGGTACTGGTTTCGATGAAGCATTCATGCAAGATGGGATGGACTACTCTCTGTTCACAGTAGAGGAAATGAGGCTTCTCGGCAAGTTACAGAAGGAGCATGAAAGGCGACTAGAGAAGAGGGCTACAGAACTAAGATTCTCTCCAGAAAACGGTTTGACTTTGCAAGAGAGGATAGCCACTATGAGGTGTATGACCTCTGAGGAGTTGAAGCCTCTTTTCGTTTGTGGGGCCCTCTATGAGAAGTGCAAGCGGATGACGAAGGAGCTGTCATTCGTAGAGAAGGTGGATGTGAGGATCTTTGGGCAATTTACCGTCCACTTCAGCGAGTTGGGCCCGGCATTCAAGGAGATCAGGTATGATGACGTATTCGTCTGGGCACAGCTATATCAGGAGATTATGAAGAAGCATGGTCTGCAGTTGTTCGAGGAGCCTTACAGCTTTCTCAGTAGGGACGAGAAAATGAGAATGCTGGAAGCTGGTTCCAAACTCAGCCCTGAGGAATACATGACTGAAGAAGAACTTGAAGAGGCAAGAGGGAAAGAAAAGAACATGGCTGACTCAGGTATGGGGGAGGGGGTTAAAAGGGACAATACTGTCCTTGGGAGGGAAGATAGCGGTTGACTATTAAGGCTACGGAGGAGGAGATGGTTGACAGACGTGTAGACATGCTCTTCCTTGACCGAATGGGGATAAGGTCTAAGGATTGGATTCAGGAGATCGCTGTGAAGTATTCGACGTCGCCTGAGGCCGTTAAGAGAGATTGGAGTAGGCGCAAGGCGTGGATGAGGCAGATTCTCAAGGTTGGAGATGCGGAGGAGCTGGCTTTAGATGTTCTGTATGATTATGAGAGAGCCCTTCAGGATGCATACAAGCTCTTTCACGACGCCGTGGATGTGCCGGATAGAGTTCAGGCACTATGGGCCAGGCTCAGGGTTATCCAGATGAGAGAGCAGTACCTGAGGAGTGTTGGTGCGCTGGAGAGGATTAGCATCGATTTCAGGAGTGAGTCTGAGGAGCGCCAAGAGCGTATGATGGAGAAGAAGTACCCATTCATGAAGGGACAACGAGACAGCTATATTAGATCCATGGCGCTAGCAGGTGTGGCTGGAGAAAAAGTTGGGGAAAAGACTCCGGAGGGACAATGAGAGATGGAGATTCAGATTCCTCAACAAGAACTAGTAGCAGTCGAACAGTTGAGAATTGATGGGCAGAATCCAAACAAACTATCTGTTAAGGAGATGGATAGGCTAATGCAGTCCATCAGGAAGTGGGGCTTCCTAGTCCCGATTGTCACAAATAGGGAGTTGCTTATCGCTGATGGAGAGCACAAGTGGGAGGCTGCCAAACGTCTAGGAATGACTCAAGTTCCGGTTGTAAGGCTTGATGTGGACGAGGTGGATAGGCGATTGCTGAGGCAGGTACTGAACAAGCTACGGGGGATGCATGATCCTTTGGAAGATGCATACGAGTTCAAACGCATCATTGAGTCAAAGGGAGAATCGGACCTTAAGCAATTGCTGGATCTCTCAACGAAAGAACTAAACCACTACCTAGATATGATTCATGAAGGTTTCGGTCTTCCCGCTAAGCCTGTCGAGAAGACAGACATACAGAGAGGAGACATTTACTCTTATGGGTCCAATCGTCTGATGTGTGGAGACAGCCTAAACAAGGAAGACGTTCAGAAGCTTGTCGGCTCAGATAAGGTTGATATGCTCTTTC
>JAUPKU010000279.1 GCA_030837285.1 Thermoproteota archaeon
AATTAACAAATACCAGAAAAAACTATATTCCACCTAGAAAATTTCTCTTTAGATATATGCCATTATTACTAAGTTTATTTTCCATTTTAAACTCGATTTAGTCTCACTTCCTTGCATTATGTACACTTTACATAGCTAGATTCCTCTTATCGCCTCTTCTTTTGCTTTATGAATATTTTCCCAACGCCTGCATATTCCACAATAGTCTCAAGGTCCGAAGTTACAGACTCTAGCATTTATTCGAAAGTGACTACACCATCTTCGGTTGTCACTAACATTTCTGCCTAAAGAAAAATGCGCTCAAAAATATCCATTCTTCATCTAAGCAATTCTTTTATAGCGCGCTTTTCATAAAAAATAAAGAATTGTGAATCAAAAACTAAAATCAACTCTAGAAATTGCGTCTTTTTTCAATAAGCTGATGTATTTTCCCGAAATTTTGTCATTACAAGATAAAAACAAGGCAGTATTGAACATATAATAATCATTCATAATGATAGCATTTGACTTCAAATATCGACATATTCATACTAATATCATTAATTAATTTGATAATAACAAATTCTCTAGAACAGTTAAATCCATGCCAGATGTAATAACAATAATTCTTAAATACTAACATAAAACCTTATAAGTCGTCAATCGGAGGAAAATGGGTTGATGTCTTGGGGGCTTCGAGTTTTCAGGGGGGCTCATTTTTACCCCGACCCTTAGAATACATTCCAAATTCTCCACTTGTTCCTTAATACATGATTCGTATTCTCCTATTTCTCTTTTAGTAGAATATTCGAAGAGCTTTCCAAGAATGAAGGGATGATGATGGGCAATAGCATTTTGGTGGTGAAGTTTGGTGGTTCATGTCTCTCCACTTCGGATAATATATTATTCGCTGCTAGGAAGATATCTACTGAAGTTTCGAGAGGCAAGAAAGTTGTCGTAGTAGTCTCAGCTCTTAGCGGAGTTACGGATGATTTACTCAGTCTTGCAAAGAAATCAACTATGAATAATGTTACTCAGGAAGATTTGGACGAGATCTTGTCAATGGGTGAGAGAACAGCTGTTCGCCTTATGAGTAGCGCTCTCAGATCACTAGGATTTGAAGCCAGAGGGATAGATCCACTTTCTAACCTTTGGCCAATTTTAACCGACTCTAACTTCGGTAATGCGGAAGTCAACTTAGAAGAGACTGTACGAGCCACAAAAGAGCGTATTCTTCCGCTCATTAGTAATGGCTATATTCCCGTATTTGCTGGTTTCATTGGACTTTCTCCTAAAGGTAAGATTACAACTCTAGGTCGTGGCGGAAGTGACATCACAGCCATGGTTTTAGGAAATGTACTTGATTCAGAAGAAGTTGTTTTCGTCAAAGACGTAGGTGGCGTCTTATCCGCTGATCCGAAAAGAGTATCATCACCTCAGAAGATAGACTTCCTAGAAGCTGAAGAAGCATATACCTTAGCTTCCGCTGGGGCAAAGGTAATTCAACCGAAGGCGCTAATGTACAAAAAGAACTCTACAATTCTACGCGTAGTGGGATTCGATGATCGAGATCTTTCAGGTGGAACAGTTATTACAGGAGAATTGAAGTCTGGCTTAAACATTGAACTCTATAATTCATCTCTTTCTATGATAACTTTGATTGTTCAAGAGGCATCATCTCCCGAAGTTATTCTTAAGATTCTCGCGGAAGCTTCAGCATCTAACACACGGGTTCTTGGAGTGACTGTTTCTCCTCCATCAATTCTACTATACGTACAGAATCCTTCTGACCTTGTCCAGCGCCTACATGAAATGATTAAAAGTCAAAGTATAGCCAAAGCCATTCACTCTTTTGATTCTCTCGCGATGATCACTGTTTCGGGGCACGGATTAGAGAGGAGCCCCGGAATTATAGATATAATTGTTGAGCCTCTTGCAAAGGAGCACATAAATCTTTATGGAGTTCTCACCATAAGTTCGTCAATTAAAATATTTGTTCCATGGAGAGATAGAGAAAGAGTTTTACCCCTTATTGACAATAATCTTAATAGCATTAAAAATTCTGGAGGAAACCAAAATGGACGTAGGTAAAGAGAGAAGACTGCGACGAATTTTAGGAAGCGATGGTAGAACAGTGATGGTTCCAATGGACCATGGAGTATCATCAGGTCCCCTTCCTGGATTAGTAAACATGCAAGAGACTGTGGCTAGACTTGCTGACGGAGGTGCTGACGCTGTCATAGTACATAAGGGGATAGCCAGAATAATAGATGTGAAAGGAATGGCGCTTATTGTTCACCTTTCAGCAAGCTCAGACATTGGTCCAGACCCAGACTGGAAGGTTCAAGTGACAAGTGTGAAGCAGGCTATTAAACTAGGGGCTGACGGCATATCGATTCACGTAAACGTTGGGGGAAATCCTCATGAGAATAGTATGCTTGCAGACATGGGGAGAATAGCAGATGAATGCGAGGAATACGGAATTCCCTTACTCGCGATGATGTATCCGAGAGGCTCTAACATAAAGAGTCAACACGATGTGACTGTTGTCAAACATGTTGCAAGATTAGGAGCGGAACTTGGAGCGGACCTCGTTAAAACTAACTACACTGGAAGTCCGGAGACGTTTAGAGAAATTGTTCAAGGATGTCCAGTGCCTGTAATCATAGCTGGAGGTCCTAAGGCTAAGACTGAAGAAGATGTATTTAGAATGGTTTATGACTCAGTCCAAGCTGGAGGAATAGGTGTCTCGATAGGACGAAACGTCTTCCAGCATCAGAATCAAGCGGTTATGGTCAAGTCTCTTTCAGCAATTGTACATCAAAAGGCGTCTGTTGAAGAAGCTCTTAAGATTCTTGGTGAAAAATAGATGCGGGAACTATGGGTTCAGCTAGAGTCCACATCCAAAGAGCTAACAGAAAGCCTTCTTAGGGTTTGTAAGCATCAATGCAGTACTGTATTAACCGATTCAGGTGGTGTGGAACTAGCGAAATCCTACGGTTTTCAAGTAGCTTCTTCCCGTGGAGGAGATATTCAAATTATTGATAAAGACTCCTTTGAATCAATTGAAGAGCTAAAGAAACAAGGAAAACCTATCTGTCTTAGACTAACCGTGATGAATCGGGGTGATGAAGCGGAGGCTATTAAGGCTGTTAATATGGGAGTTGACTATATAATTATAAGTTGCCCCAATTGGAAGATAATTCCTTTAGAGAACTTGATTGCACAGAGCCAAGGGAGAACAAAGCTCATTGCGGAAGTGTCTAACTCGCAGGAAGCTAGGACTGCTTTGGAGACCTTGGAAATAGGCGCGGATGGGGTTATCGTTAAGAGCTCTAATCCTAAAGAGATAGGAGCTACTGTTACCCTTATCAAGCGAATTGGAACTCTTTCTAGAAGCGAAAAATCAAAGATTGGGTTAGTTCCAGCTAAGGTCATCTTGTGTAGACCATTGAGTATGGGGTCGAGAGTTTGTATAGATACTTGCGACTTAATGGTCAATGGTGAAGGGATGCTCGTAGGCTGTCAGTCATCGGGACTTTTCCTGGTTCAAGCGGAAGTGGAGGAGACCCCCCACATTGAACCTCGCCCTTTCAGAGTTAACGCAGGTCCTGTTTCCCTTTACGTCTTAACTCCAGATAATAAGACGCGGTACCTATCGGAACTGAGAGCTGGCGACGAGGTTCTGATTGTCGGTAGGGATGGTGGATATAGGACTGGAATCGTTGGTAGGATAAAAATTGAGAAGAGGCCGTTATCTCTTGTTGAAGCAATTGTCGATGGAAACAAGATTAAGGTAATTGTCCAGAATGCTGAGACAATCAGATTAGTGTGCAAGGATGGTTCGAAGTCAGTCTCTGAATTAAAGACTGATGACGAAATCCTAGTCTATTATCAGGCGGGCGGTAGACACTTTGGTGTTCTCGTTAGCGAGGAGTCAATCATAGAACGATGAGTACCCGAATTTGCGCCGCTGTAACAGCTAGAACCATGCCTGAGCTTAAGGTAATGGTGAAGAAAGCTGTTGGAGCTCAAGCGGATCTCATGGAAATACGACTTGATTATCTGAATGACGATTACGATCTTCGGGAGATTAGAAACCTAACAAAGATGCCGATAGTAGCTACAAATCGTATGTCTGATGAAGGGGGAGTATTCAAGGGAGCTGAAGAGAAGCGGTTGAGCACCCT
>JAUPKU010000280.1 GCA_030837285.1 Thermoproteota archaeon
ACCTCTGTTCCACCTGGCGGATGCCGGATGTGAGGAGGCCGCCGCGGTCCACCGCCATCGTCATGAGGCTAACGAGGGGGAATGATGCGCGCATCCGAAAGATCCTTCTTGCAGAGGCTTCAGCAGAAGATATCAGACCAGCTTGCGAGCTGAGTGTGAGGACAGGGGTGAAGACTTGGTTGATGTAGTTTAAGAACGCCATAATCTGACCAACGCTAGCGATTCCCGTGGAGACTTGGAGGCCTCCATAGTAGATTACTGCAACGATGCCCAGGTTAAGGAGAACCGTAACCAGTGGGTTAAAAATGTTGATTAAACGTGTGGCTTTCACAGCTGTTCCGTAGAGCTCCTCGTTTCTCGTTTCGAAGCGTCTGTTTTCATAATTTCTTCGCACGAAAGCTTTGACCACTCGTATGCCCATGAGATTCTCCTGCAACACCTGATTGAGCTGATCCAGTTTTTCCTGAACCTTGGTGTATAAGGGTTCTACGATCTTGATTAAAGCGGTCACCAAGACGAGAACGATGGGTAGAAGAACTACCATCACGAGGGAGAGTTGGAGGTTGGTGGCAACCATGATGCTAATACTGCCTATGAAGGTGATGGGCATTCTCAAATACATTCGAAAAGTCATGGTAATAATATGTCTAACTTGGTTGAGATCGCTCGTCCTCCGAGTTAACAGTTGTCCCGTTGTAAAGTCATCGAGGTTGCCGAAACTGAAGGTCTGAACCTTCTTGAAGATGGCTTCCCGGAGGTCTGCTTCGAAGCCTCTCGAAGCCCTTACTGTGAAGATGGTGTTTTCGATCATGAACAGGGCGCTGATGACGCTGATTCCGACCATTAGGAGGCTGGTTCGGATGATTACCTCTTGGTTTTGTTGGGCAACCCCCTCATCTATGACGACTTGAATTAGCCGAGGGATAATTAGATCTACGGCGACGACGAGTATGAGCAGGATCATGGCAAGGATTGCCTCCTTGGCGTATGGTCTAACGTAGCCGAAGGCACGTCGGATGTTAGTTATGAATCCTCTCTCGCGTGCGTTTGAAACTTCAATCGCATGTTCTGTTTGCATTTTTATTTACTTCCTGATATGAAAAAATTACTTAAATTTAACGAATTATTCCAAAAAAAGTAGGTTGAAGACGCTTATGGTTTAGCGTTTCAAAACTTCTATGCGCTTGTTCACAATTTCGAGGCGCTTCTCAAGTGTCTCCTTTAGCTCTTCCAGAGTCGTCACTTCCTCTTCAATGCTCATCAGAGGAAAGCCGAAGCCTCTATGATGATCCATATGGTGGCCACCGTGGAATTCTGTATGGCATCTACATCCGCAATCTTCATCATCTTTACACATCTATTTTTCACCTTTTTTCTCTATTTCGTATTCCTTCAATTCAACTCGATTAACTATCAAAAAGAAAGTATTTAAACTATCAAGTTTATAGTAAGATAGCAACTATGTGAGAGGAGAGTAATTTAGATATGGAAGAGGAAAGCTGTCGTGCCTGTTTATGCCCTCTAGAAGGCGTTATAGACGTCATAGCTAAGAAGTGGACTCTCTTGATCGTTAACGCAATCGGCAATAGCGGGAAGTTAAGATTCAATGATCTTATTGGTGAGTTAGGGTGCGTCAGTCCCAAAACCCTCTCGGACACGTTAAAGGATCTTAAGAAAGAAGGCTTAATCACGAGAGAACCATTTTCCGAAATACCTCCACGAGTAGAGTATTCGCTCACACATGATGGGGTGGAACTTAGGAAGGCAATAATGCCTCTCATAGAGTGGGCGGCAACGAGAGAGAACAGGAACAAGGAAAGATGCGCTTCAATGCATCAGCGAATCTCCACCCATAAAATGAAAGCTTTGACACAATAAAGTAGAGTGTACAATTATATTATTGGAAGCTGAAAAATGATAGTGCGCATTACAATTGTTAGCCCTCGCTAAACATCAGTAGTGAAATAAAGATGAGAATATTAATGCTCCATGTCGACCATTTCAGCAGCACTATAACAGAGAGAGGAAGATCAAAGATCGTCGAAGACCCTACAGGCTCTAAGACCACCACGGTAGACGAAGCACTCATTATACTTGTAAGCGTAGAGAAACAAGACGAGCCAAATCCCGACAACACGGCAGAAAAAGCCGCAACTGAGATAGCCAAATTAGCCAGGCAATTGAAAGTCAAGGTTATAGTTCTTCATCCGTTCGCACACCTCTTCGCTGAGATGAGCAGCCCCGACACCGCTTTGAAAACGTTGAAGCTTACAGAAGAAGGACTGATTCGACGAGGTTTCAATGTAGTAAGAACCCCTTTTGGCTGGTTCAACACACTGGAGATTAAGGCTAAGGGACATCCATTGTCAAGAGTAGCGAGGACAATATCCTTAAACTAAAGGAGAGCAAAATTAGCAAGCGTGCGCTGCTAACTATTCAAGCTTTTTATCAGATTAGAATCAGAATTCACCATTAACAAATCTCTTGATTCGCTCATCCTTTGGGTTATCTAAGAGGTCGCTGATTGTTCCTGTTCCAACAATCATACCACACTCAAGGTAAATCGCCCACTTTGCGAGCCGTCTAACATCGAGGAAGTTATGCGTGGAAATGATCACTAGGTTTTTCTTAGCAAACTCTTGAATTGTTTCCCTAATAACCTTTGCATTAGCAGGGTCAAGATTTGATGTAGGTTCATCAAGAAGTAGGACTTCTGGTTCCAAGACCAAGGCTCGAGCTAAAGCCACCCGTTGCTGCTCACCACCTGAAAGCTTAGTAGCCTTTCTATTCTCAAATCCTTCAAGTCTAAGAGAGGCTAAAGCTTCACTAGCCTTCTTTGTCGCTTCTTCTCCATTCATTCCTCTTATTTTGAGTCCATATGTAACATTTTCTAAAACGCTTCTGTTGAAAGATATGGGTTCTTGAAAAAGCATCGAGACAGTTCGCCTTACATTCTGAACAGTTTTCTCTGTTAAGTCCACATCTTTGAAGTTTATAGTTCCAGAAGATGGCATCTCAAGGCCTGCAAGGAGCTTGAGCAGAGTTGTTTTGCCAGCACCACTGTAACCAAGCAAAGCAACAGGACCATCCCCAATCTCAAGGGTTAAACAATCTAAGGCAACCCCCTTTCCGTATTTCTTTGAGACATTATTAAGTTTGTAAATTCCAGACACTACTCTTTGCTCCTCATGAAGTTGACTAAAGCACCAATATTACGGGTCATAACAGTGAGCGCGAAAACCACCAGCATGAGAATTATGCTGAGAGCTATACTCAGAGGAATGTCGCCTAGGTTAGTTTGAAGGGATATAGCTGTTGTCAAAACTCTTGTATAACCTGCTATGTTCCCCCCGATCATCATTGCTATTCCCAGCTCAGCGAAAGCACGGTTGAAAGCTGCAACTATTGCCAAGATCATCGGCTCCAAAGCTTCGCGAACGACGGCAATGGAAGTGTCCAGCTCCGATGCACCCAGGGTACGAGCCAAATCCCTCAACTTGACATCAGTGGATTCTACTGCGCTTGTGACGAAACTCACGACTATTGGAACCACTAGAAGTGCTTCACCAACAGAGATACCCTGGATAGTATACAGAAAATCGAGATAGCCAAAAGGCCCGTTTCTAACAAATAATAGGAAGAGCAGTAGCCCAAGTGACACAGTAGGTACCCCAATAAGTGCAGTGAAAATTATCTTAACGAATTTCTTACCAGGGAATTCTTTCATTCCTATAACAACGCCGATTGGAATTCCTATTATAATCGCTAAGAGAATGGCATAGAAGGATATCTGGAGAGTTCTTAAAGTAATTTCAACTAGTTCGTGGTCTCCTGTAAATATGAGGCGTACAGCCTCAGTCAATCCATTCCAGAGATACTCTTGCCACGTTACCATGTTACA
>JAUPKU010000281.1 GCA_030837285.1 Thermoproteota archaeon
TTAATCATAGCGTCTGAGCAATCATATTCTTCAATAACTAAAAACCTGACCATAATTCAATTAGACATTAACAATTTCAACGAGAACTTTCATCCCTCCCTGGCACCAATACTTTATAAAATGAGTCTGATTTTTTCTACTATTTTGAAATTCATTGCAGACTTGAAGTCTCATTTCAAACATATTTGAAACAATAAGTTACGATGAGTCTCAAGAATACAATATCGTTTAGCAAATAACGCAACATCCTATTTTAGAGACGGGATTCTAACGGAGAAAGTGGTACCTTTCCCCTCTGCACTCTCAAAGGTTATCTCGCCGCCATGTGATTCTACTATACGCTTACACACGGCCAGTCCGAAGCCCTGCCCCTTACTCTTTGTGGTGAAAAGAGGAGTGAACAGCTTGGGCCTTACATCTTCAGGAATGCCAACGCCTGTATCTGAAACGCTGAACTGAATTGAGTTACCTTCTCTTTGAATCTCCAAAGTTAGTCTTCCTCCTTTGGGCATGGCTTGAATCGCATTGGTGATTAGGTTTATGAGTACTCGCGTCATAAGTACTGAATCAAGTACAGCCCTGTCTTCTCTCAGTGACTTTTCAACCTGAATATTTTCTGGAAAATTCATCCCGGACAGAGCGCTTTCTACCAGTTTCTTTATATCAACCATTTCAAATTTAGGTGTCAGGGGTCTGACGAAGTCCTGAAGGTCGCTAACTATCTTATTCATGTATGTTACTTGCTCATCTATCATATCTAGCATACTGTGGACGCTTTGCCTCGCTTGGTTCTCGGGAATAGATTTCAACTCCTCCTTAGCCAGATAGATAGCGCCTTCGACTGATTGAAGCGGATTCCTCAAGTCATGACCGACCATTCCAGCAGTCTGGCCGATGTAGGCGAGACGCTCTGAATTCTTCAGCTTTTCTTCTAGTGCTTTATATTCAGTCATGTCCCTAGCAGTTGCGAATACACCTTGAACCTTGCCGGACTCATTCCTGTAAACTATTGCATTATAGAGGACGTAGGTGACTCTACCGGATACATTGCGTATTGAAAGCGGATAATCTCTTATAAAACCCTCTTTGAAGACACTCTGATATCCCACTCTAGCCTTCTCTGGCTCCGTAAAGAAGTCTGAGAAGTCACACCCAATTAGCCTTTCTCTTGAAACACCTGTAGCAAGCTCAGTTGCACTATTGACATCAGTTATCTTACCCTCAGCACTAATAGTAACAAGCGGATCCATACTCACCTCAATGAGATTCCGCGAATAAAGAGCAGCAGCAAGAAGCTGCTTAGTCCGTTCTTCAACCAGTCCTTCTAGGCTCTTCGCGTACTGATTCAACTTAGTCTGCAACTGCTTCATCTGGGTAATATCAATAAACACTCCAACTGAACCTTGTACTGATCCATTCGCATCTTGCATAGGTGTAGCATTACCGTAAAGCCAAACTCTGCGGCCATCATCAAAGCGCATTTCAAACTCAAAACCAAACACGGGTTTACCTGTCCTAGCAGCCTCTTGCAGAGGCAGATTCTCTGGAGGAATTGGAAGACCTTGGTTATCATATGAGACGGAATTAGTTGGGCGCTCTTTAACGAAAGAAGATTGAGATATATTAGAATTCGGTGGCAGCTGTAACAACTCATACACAGCCTTATTGCCAATCATGTTTCGGCACTCTGAATCCTGTGCTATCCACACATATGCTGGAGTAGTTGCCATGACCGCCTCCAATTCCACTCGTCGTGAATACTCAATGTCTCGACTTTTCTTAAGCTCCTCTTCAGCCTTCTTGCGTGCAGTAATATCCTCAATAACCCCTGCAAAACAACCCTTCTCTATACTGTACACAGATTGTGCAAGCCACTTTTCGCTCTTTGATGACATGAACTCTAGTTTTGTTGGTTCACCAGTTAAGGCGACTTTCCCATAGACTTTTATCCTTTCCTGCAAGTCATTGCCAAAGCTACCATAAACCTCAGAAGCCCTCTTACCAAGAATCTCTTTTCCTAAACCTGTAATTCTCATATAAGCTTCATTGATATCGACGAAAACATAGTCAACCGCTTCCCCGTTCTCAAGAACTATCCTGTAATAGCCAAAACCATCATTCATATTAGTAATCAAAGCATCAAACTGCAGCTTGTCCTGCTTAAATGCCTCAATCCAACCATTAGAAAAGTTTACACCCCTACTCCGAGACATTAAAAGGCTAATCAACAAGTAAATAGTTCCAGTGTAGAGCGTTATTCTACCTAACCAAGTTGTCACATCGCCAATCGTCTCTACCGTAAAGGAGCTGAATAAACCTAAGCTGAAGAGTCCTATGGCAAGCGTATACAAAAGAAGCACGCTAGACCTAGATCTGACATATTGTATACCAAAAATCAAGCTTGCTTCAGCGAAAAAGGAAATTGTTAGTCCAAGAACCACTTGACGAATCAGGGTAGGCCCGGAAGCCATGAAAAAGGATGGAAATAAACCTGACAAGGCCATCACTGAAGTAAACTCAACGAAGAGAAACGATGCTACGAAAACCGTTGTCAACAACAACTTTCTGTCTGAGCTTGGGGTATCGTACTTTCCTTCCAAGGATAAGATGCTAGCTGCAACTTGCACAATCGAAGCGACCAATGAACAGATGTTCCCAATGGTTATGCTGTAGTTGCTAGAGAAGATTCCTACCCACCCAGCAGAAATAGTGGATAACGCAAATATGAAGATGGACGTGCCAACCAATAGCACAGCTAACGAACCAAGTTTCAAAAAACTTTTGATAGAAATATAAATAACTGCAGCTGTTGCCCCAATATAAAAAATAAGGTTAAAAGTGAGAAGGAGATAAGGCGGGTTATAGATAAAAGCTTCCGAAAAGTCAAAAAACAAAACCCCGAAAATCAAAGTAACCAGTAAGACTACGGGGATTGTCGCAAATTTTAAAAACTGCACTTCTTCACCTCAAAATATTGCACATTTCGACTTATTCTTATGAAATTGATTCTTAACTTTTTCTGATGATAGGAAAACCCTATGTGAAAAACTTTAGTTTTCATAATCTCCCAAAAATCACACTATTTCACTCATGCGTGCGCTAGAACATTAAAAGACCTTGGTCTCAAATAATTAGTGATCTCGGATTCAAATCTATTGGGCAACGCTTGGATAAATATACAATGATCAATACCAGAATAATATGCATGAAAATCAGTTTTCGTGAAGCTTTCACCTAAAAACACATTGTGACTTGAATTGCAAATTAAAGCAGAAAATAGATATGAATTAAGCATAAATTAAGCAAAATCTATATCTTATTCAGCTATTATTTATAGTATTTTGATTAAATAGAACGTTTACTTGTATATTACCCCCAACACTTTCTAAACTTTTCTAACGAACACTTGTTAAGAGTGCGATATTCCTCCATAACAAAAAGTTGAGATAGATTAGTATGAAAATTGATTAGCACCGATTATCGTGTTACCTTTAAGTACCATACCAGCCATAAAATCAAATGCCTATTCTGCTTAATAGATTTGTAAGTACTGGAAGTATGGCTATGACAAGTCTTAAAGAGAGAACACTTGGCAAGACAGGTCTAAGAGTGAGGATTTTAGGACTCGGAGGCATTCCCATCCAAAATATCTCTGAGAAAGAAGCCATTCATGTCGTGCGTCGATGCTATGAGTTGGGGTATCAACTACTACGACACTGCAAGAGAATATACGACAAGCGAAGAGAGAATAGGAAAAGCCCTTGAAGGCCTAAGAAAAAGGGTAATTCTAGCTTCAAAGACGCACGCTCAAACAAAGGAAGAAGATCTTGAGGAGATTGACACTAACCTCAACAACTTTAGAACAGACTACATCGATATCTATCAGCTAAACAGAGTGTCCTCTATCGAATGGAAGATGATCTCCACTTCGGGGGGCGTCCTTGAGTCTCTTTTTGAAGCAAAAGACAAGAAGAAGATACGCCATATTGGTGTTACAAGTCACAGTATTGAATTTCTGCAAAAGATTGTAGATGAAGACGTAATCGAGACAATCATGGTTCCACTGAATTATTTAACCCCTAAACACTCATTCAACCTTCTTCCTTTGTGCAATAGAATGAATGTCGGTACAGTGATAATGAAGCCTTTTGCCTTAGGTTCCTTGAAGAATGCATCAACAGTTTAAAAGTTTCTTCTAGCAAATGACGGGGTAGATGTTATAATCCCAGGAATGCAAAACCTGAATGAAGTAGAGGAAAATGTTGCCATCGCTTCTGGGGCTTACGTCCTCACCGCTGATGAAAAGAAGCTTATCGAGAAAGATAGAAAGGAGCTGGGTATGCGCATAGATTACACACCTCCACAGCGGCATTAACGAATGAGCTAAAGATGGCACGAAGATCGTTCTGAGTTGAAACGATCATGTGATTATTCATGAGAACATGGATGATACACAAGTTTATAGACTGAATGATCAAGCCAGAAAGCTAGTCTGGTATCATATTTCGCCAGACGCTTACTTTTCATTCAACAACCTGAAACTTGCTGTGCCATGAGGTCATATGCTTACATCAGCTATCTTTATACATATCAATAACTCCAATAACTCGCGAGCTGTCTTATCGCCCTCATCAAAGACATGCGATTAATATTATATATTCAGAGTAGAGATATAGTATTTCTTGGGGATGATGATTTTTGTTTGGATATGCTGGGAAGATACTTCGTGTTGACCTAACGGAAGGTCTTGTTCAATACGAATCTTTGAAGAATGAAATGATAGAAAATTTCTTAGGTGGAGCAGGATTTTCAACTAGTGTAGTATATGATGAAGTGCCACCGCTGACTCATCCTTTAAGTCCACAAAATAAGCTTGTCTTTGCTATAGGTCCTGCGACTGGGACTACTTGGCTTGGATCCAGCAGGTTTGTCGTTGCTGGGAAGTCACCTAG
>JAUPKU010000034.1 GCA_030837285.1 Thermoproteota archaeon
ACGGATTGATGCGAATATTACCGACAATAAAGGCTCTACCTTTTAGCGCACTCTAGGTACTCTAGTCTCTGCATCTTCTCTTGTGGCCACATAAGACGGCGCCGAGAATAAGCCCTGCTAGAAAACCGATGCCCATTGCCATGTAAGGTTTCTCATAAACGAAATCGTCAATATTTTTTTGCTGCTCATGTATTACTTTGCTTAAATCGTCAGTCCGTTCATGAATAGATTCTCCAACTTCTTGCGACATTCTGCGAGCGCTCGAGATAGTTTCATCAACTTTGTCAGACATTCTGCGGGCACTTGATTTAGTTTCATCAATTTTGTCAGACATTTCAATGCCTCATAAAAAAAAAAGAATTTCTCGCTGTAATAACTCTTTAGTCATAGCTACCTTCAAGATGTTTTTGATAAGACAATGAAGTTCCTGCCAAGGATAATTGGAACAGGAATCAGATTAATTGATGTACTTCAATATTCAGTAACAACATTCATTAGCTAGCCAGCTAGCGTGTGCTCGCTTAATTTACTCAGAAAAATTCGGGTTGTTTATGCTAACGTTGGTGCTAGATGCAGTTGTGGAATCGGATCTGTAAATGCTATCTATCTTCCAGTTACAACATTTTTTCCAGTAACTAGTCTATATACTATTACAATTAGGGCAATCACAAGCAGTATATGTATAAATCCGCCAATATTAGCAATGAATCCTAATAACCATAGTATCACGAGAACAATAACTATCGTCCAAAATATGTCCATTTCTAACTCCCCAGCTAATTATTTCACCATTCTTCATATATAAAAACTTCGTAGAACCATAGCACACTAGAACTTCAAGAGTTTATCTTGACTTACCTAGTTGGTTGGATTAAAATTTAGTTTTCCCTCTCATACGTAAATGATTGTAACGATTTCCAAGCAGTTTTGTATAGGTTTCCTCTGTGAATGGGTTGATTTTGAGAATGAGTTGATTTTTAAAGGAGCTCTTGTTAACAAAATTAAATATCAAATAGAATTATCTTATTGGACTTGACATGTCAGAAAATTAAAATTTACTTTTCTCTCTTCTTTCTCTTGTTGTCCTCTGCTATTCTTTTCATGTAAATGTTGATGAACTCGTTAATTAGAAGTGATGCACGTTTTCTATCTCCTATAATACAGGCTTTTTCAATATTAATAATTAATTCCAATTCAATATCATTCAATTTTCTGAAGATATAATATCCATGATTGCCAATGAGGCTTAATTTCAAAAATAAATACGGCTCTGCATTCTTTGGAGGACTAGACTGTATGAACCTTTTTATCTCATCAAATTCTTCGCTATTATAACTAAATTTATTATCCATTTTTTTCAATCTTCTATTTCCTTTAAATTGTTTCTTTTTCTCCATCTAACATAACGAATATAGTCTTGAATTACTATTTTTCTAAGCAATTTTGGAATTATTCTGGGTTTAGTATTCTCATTTATACCTCAAATTTATTTTGAGATGAGTAGCTAAAATTTTGGTGAATTTCAAGTAATTTTTGTATCGTTTGAATTATTAGATTTCTCTAATTCGATTAATCCTAGAGGTGAGGAGTATTCAAACAAGATGATTATTGATGTGAAATTCATAATTCATAAAATTGTTTGAAAACATAGTATATGAAGCAGTAAGTTTGATTGACAAGACAATAGCAATAACTGGAGAATAGGATTATTTGCAATTATTTACTAAAAAAAGAAGGGTATACTACTAATGTTTGCTGCAATTGGTCTTATTTTCTTCTACATTGTACTTGTTCAAGCTATATTTGACATGTTATCATAGCGCGCGCTACTCTGAGCGAGATTCGATCTAGAGAGACTCGTGTAGACCCGCCAAATGCCGTAAGGCGCGCGCCCCGACAACCACATTTGCGCCATTCAATGCAACCGAGGTGCCAAAATAAAATTGCGACTTTCTACCAGTGGCTAACAACGTGGTGTGGACAGTTGATATGACTGCAAGGTCGTAGACGTAGACTGCGCCCGCGGAAGAAAAAAAGGGTTAAATCAATCTTGGTCTTTGTGTTTATCGACTTCTTTCTTGACTCCTCTGCCGAAGGCTTTTACCGCTTCCACGCTTTCCTTCACTCCCTCTGTCATGTCTTCGCCCACCTTCTTAGCGACTTTTTTCACATTCTTCTCTTCACCCATTCCAATCAACTCCTATGTTTTACCGTGTTTTCTTCTTCACGACTCTCTCGTAGATAAGCCAGTCTTGCTCCAATAGTGGTTTACTTTTTCGGAGATCCTCTAGAACTATTTTCCTTATCTCAGCCGTGCTAATTTTATCCTTGACCTTGCTTTGAATATCTTTCGCTATTTGCCTAGCCAAATCTGCCGTAGCCCCTACCTTAATAATGCTAACAATGATCTTCTCGGGAATGAATTCTTCCATTCTTCCATCCTTCTTAATGACCTGAGCCTTTACGACAGGTTCTGCAACTTTCTTTGCCTCTGCCATCTTCTTATCTTCAGCCATTTCATGACTCACCTCCGTCAACTTTTCTCCTTAGTAAGCGTGCTCTAAAGGAACGATTGTTTCTGCGACATTTGAAAGCAGGCCTAGTCTCGTGACCTTCTGCCAAATATTGCCGCGGTAGCTAGCGCTCCGATTCCTATACCTACTAATAAAGCAGCTCCTAGGACAAGTAGAGGATTGTCCTTTGTAAATTCCTCGAAATCGCCTCTAGCTTTATTGGCTGAGTCCTTCACTTTATCTATTCCCACGCGCGCGCTTTCTACTCCGCAGTCATTCTGTCCATTGCTCTCTCCTTTCTCGATTTCGTTGGCTCAGTGGTTTCTTCTGTCAAAACATATCACTAATCTTATGTGTTAGTGCTGGGGCTATTTAACGACATGTTGTTGTTGGTCCACAGCTACACTATGAGTGCGCTTATATTTCACGTGCGTATAGCGTGCTATTTCTTTTTTTTGACCTATATGCCTCATGATTTCTTTACAACAGATAGTAATAGTACTCAATAAGAAGAGAGAAGAGAATGATGATTTCTTTACAATGGAATCGTTTTCGTAGAAAAAAAACTAAATTTAAATCCCCAAACACAAAGTTATTTATCTTTGATATATGATAACCTCGTATGAGATGTCTACTTTTGGGTGAAGCAGAAAGGGTAGATACAATAGATTTGATTATGAGGATTTTGCACCAACATGAACGTACTCTCGACTCATTGGTGAAGCATCTAGATTCAACAGTCGACAGAGTAGATATACAAAAGGTTGAAGCTGCACTAAAAAGAAAAAGTAGAACCTGAAAAAATCGAAATTCTAAAAGATAAAATAAAAGAACTTGAAAAACAAGTTAACAAATATAAAGAGAAACTTGAAGAACTAGAGAGGCAAAGTACAAGATCAAAGAGTGGTTCACATACGAATGAGATTGATCGATAGAAGAGAGGATTGATCGATAGAAGAGAGGATTGATCGATAGAAGAGAGGATTGATCGATTAGCTCCAGCTAATATGTATTTTAAATTCATAAATTTTATAACTTATAGTTAGAATCTGTATATGTAATACATATTAAGAAGATAGAACATAATAGATGTTGGAATAAATATGTATAATGAGGCTGTTTCAAATGGATGAAACAGAAAGGGTAGATACAATAGACCTGATTATTAGGGTTTTGCGTGAACACGAACGTACTTTCGACTCATTAGTGAAGCATCTTGATTCATCAGTCGACAGAATGGATATTCAAAGAATTGAGGCTAAACTACATACAGAGAAATTAGACAATGATAAAATAGAAACTCTAGTGACTAGGATTAAAGAACTTGAAAATCAACTAGAAAAATACAAAGAGAAGATAGAAGAACTAGAGAAACAGACTATAAAAATAAAGAATAATTCACATTAAGAACCAATTCCTAGAGAAATAGTCTATTACCAGCTTTAATTACATGCTCTTCTGTGCCAGATTAACTTTAATCGTCCAAGCCCAAATCCCAAGAGGCGTGTTTTCTAAAAGTCTATCTTGCTAGCTTTTTCAATACATTATTTGCAGATCACGACTTCAAATTCATAATCCATATATCTGATATGACTTTTAAATAATGACAAAAAGCTGGTACCGCTAATATGATTCGCCGGTCTAGACTTGATGTATACTTCGATGTTCTCGAAGTAATTGAAAAAGGTTTCGTAAAGCCAACTCAAATAATGACCAAAAACAACCTATCCGGGGAGACTCTTCAAGAGATGTTTGAGACTCTAATCAAAGGCGGATTTATAACAGAAGAAATACAGAAAAACACAAAAAGATATCAAGTAACTGACAAAGGCAGAAACGTCTTATCCTACCATCTAAAATCTCTAACAGGACTAGTCGAAGCTAAATAATCGATTGAAATAGTCTGGTATCAGCACACCTAACTATTTTTCTTCTCTATTCTTGATTAGATATAGACCTAGAAGAATCTTTGGAAAAACATTCGAAAGAGGAGCAGACTTGATACACTATATGCATAACTGAGACTGGACAAAGAATCTTAGACTTAATTTTAATCCCAAATCCAATATAGGAAGCGCTTAAGGCTCCTGGATCTGTAGCTCTTCTGGAGAAGGAAAAAAGAAGCGGGGTTACATCATTCTAGTTTTGAGTTCCTGCTCTACATCTGACCAGTCCTTGTATACCCTGTCCGGTAAGCTTTCAATCTTTGAGATAACATCGCCTGGTGATCCTTGGCTTCTCGCTTGGTCTAAAAGCTGTCCTTTTGTGGCGGGGTAGATGACACTCTTCAGATATGGAACTAGAAATGTGGCAACTGTATCTGTGACAACTCGGCTCTCCTCTCTTCTTCCAATCGTCGTTGTCCCTGTCATTGCTGGCCTGAAAAGCATGGCTTTCTCCTTCCAGTTGGGGTCACTAGCCCCACCGGTCCCAGGCCAATTATCCTTGTCGAAGCCCTCCGCGTTGTCCAAAGTATCCTTGTCGATGTTTAGGATGAATTGGTGATGTATGGTATCAAGATTCATGGCGTTCCACGGCACGGCGAAGAGCTTGCCGCCATGTTCCAAGACAGCATAGGCGACTTCTCCGCTCTCTAGCTCAATCATTATCTCCTTTATCTCACCGAGCTTATCATTGCGTTCATTGACTACCTTGTCACCCTTTAGAGTGTTTGCGGATAGGACTTTTGGGCGTTCACTCCCTTGAGCATATCTTTCCGACAATACTATTCCTCAATTATCCATTCTTAGCGTACGCGTACAAAGCTTTGCGATTGCAACAAGCGCGCAGAGATAGGAAGGAGAATGAGAAAGAGAGAACGTAAAAAAGTTGTTGGGTAGGGATTAAAATTTAATCAAAAAAAAAAATTAGGTCAGAATCCTCATAATGCGGTAAAAATCTTGACTTGAATTTTGCTGAAGTGAATAGAATTAAATTTTAGCTGAAGTCAGACTAAAGCGCGTGTACTTCTTTATTGCTAGATGTTAAGTATCAAACCATATCCTGTATATTGTTTTGAAATTCATAACAACTATATGATGTAAAGTCTAGTAAAAATAAGGGTAAAAAATGGTTCGTCGCTCAAGGTTGGATACTTATTTTGATATTCTGGCTGTAATAAACAGAGGTATAGTTAAGCCTACGAAGATAATGTACAAGACTAATCTATCTTGGACGGTTCTTCAGGATATGTTTAATACTCTGGTCAATGGAGGCTTCATAAAAGAAGAGACAATGTTGACGTCTAAAAGATACTACGTGACTGATAAGGGAAAGAACGCCCTATCATACCATCTGAAATCTCTAGACGGACTATCTAAAGCTGATGAAATCTTTAGTACATAGTCTTTTCCTCAATCATCCGCGGGCACTGGTTGGATTAAATTTTAATCTTATCCACTATCAGCTCACTCTTGCCTTTATGTACAAGTTTTCTATTAACGGACTCCGAAATATATCATTATAATTCCCACGATAAGACCAATTAT
>JAUPKU010000035.1 GCA_030837285.1 Thermoproteota archaeon
AGTAGAGAATTTATTGTTCAACAGTTTAACTGTTTCGAAGATTGACTCCTAATCACAGCTTAAAAACACATTTATGAAGCAACAATTCACATTCCAGGGAATAATCTTCACAAAAATTCCACTGAGATAGCCTGAACCTAAGAAAGAAGCTAATGAATCTGTCCTTCTCTCTGAGGCTGAGGCTCTCTTGTTGAGGGTGTAGGGAGAATGGATACATTTTTTTGGTTGTATTTTGGAAAAAGGGTTTTTTACGTGCTTATTGGATTGGGAAAAAGTGTAAAAACGTATTCGAATTCATGATGTCAGGTATGGAAATGGATTGTTATTCATCATGAATTTTCACACTGCCTCTCTATTGTTTTTCAAGACAATCTATGGAGCAGTACCATCTTTAGAGTTTTTTAATTATTTTGCACTGATTGTTTGTGTAAATGCTGGTTGTGTCAAGTTCGAAAAAGCCTCGCCAGCTACTCGAAATAGAGGAGATTGACTATGGAGAGTTTTAAAACATTAAAATATTAAAGTAATGAGTGCACAGAACTATGATTAAATATAGGTCATACTTACTTCTAGTTGCGGTCTTTACCATAGCGCCTTTCTTTCCGCCATCTTCATCAAGGTGAATTTGAATTCTGATTTTGGAAGATTAGAAGTCAGTACCATTCGAATAGGTGACGGTGACAAAACACTGAGTGGGCTTATTTATCGTCCAGTCGCAGCCTCTTCTCAGAATCCCCTTCCAGCCGTTTTCATAGCGCATGGCATAACGAGTCTAAGGAGATAATGAGTAACCTTGGACTTGAACTGGCGAGAAGAGGATTCATTATTTTATGCATGGATCTGCTGGTCCATGGAAGCTCCGATGGGAGAATAGTGGATGGAAATGATGATCCTAGCTTCGGAGTCCAAGCGGCAATAAACTATCTGGAGTCTCAGCCATACGTTAACGCTTCTTAGATAGGCTTGGTTGGCTATAGTCTTGGAGGAGGTGCGGTCAGGGCAGCTGCAGTAGAGAACAATGGAGTCGGCGCGTTGGTTCTGATTGCAGGAGTGGTGGGTAATTCTGTACAAGGCGAACAGTATGGTGTTCTAAATACGATTTTTCCATAGAACTTACTTTTTAATCGTTGGAAAATACGATGTTCTGTTTAACCTGTCTGATCTCGCAGTTGAGGAGCTACCCCCTGTCTTCAATACACAACAGCAGGTGGTCTCTGGCGTCACTTATGGGAGCTTCGAGTCCAAGAATGCAAGGGAGTTCTTTACGCCAGCGACAAGTCACCTCTTTGAATCGGTTGGCTCGTTAATTATCTTGAAAGTTATTGATTGGATGCTTATTCTTTCGGTAAAGAAATGTGCTCGGAACCTGTTACAGACCTGATTTATTATTTGCGAGAATTGGCTGACCTAGTAATTTTTGTGGCTTTACTCGGTCTTGTTTTTCTCGTTATTTTACAAAAGTCTAAGGCGGATTCGCCTATTTTTAAAGAAAGGGCTGTAAAAGCTGGGAAGAGTAAGTTTAATGAATTGAGAGAGTATACTGTTTGGGAAGTTTTGAATATCGCGCTTTTTCTGCCTATGGTCGCTATTGGGTCTGCAATCTCATTTCCACCTCTGGTCTTCGGGTCAGCATTAGCTTGGAGGGTTTCTCGCAGTTGGATTTATGGGTCTTCTAATCAAATCACGAAAATTAATGAAACCATTTGAAGAAAAAAGTAGCTTTAAAACAAGATTTAAAGAATGGTTCAACCGAAAAGATGTACTAATCTCGTTAACTTCTTTTGGACTGCTTTTCACCATCGCAAGTATTCTAGATTCGATTTTATTGTTGGATATATGAATTATCTCTCCTCTGTTCAGAGCCTTCGATTCATTGAGACGCATTCTCGTTTTTCCCGCGTTTCTCCCATTCTTCCTGCCATACTACTTTGCTGAGGGATACTATCTAAACCCGATACATAATAGTGGTATAATGCAAGTAAAATGGAGTGAAGTAAAAGATTGTCTGAAAACTGTGTTTGGCAAGACTGTACCATTCGCTACTGTAATAGCTTTTCAGTACATACCCAAAAGGCTCTTCAACATCTGGTTTCTACCATCCTTCATCGGATTCCTAATAGAATTCCTTTGGATCATCACACCGATTTTCGTGATTACAACTAGATGTTCATGGTGGTTCCACAGAAATACTGGGAAGACAACTGCTGGAGCACTCTTCAACGTGTTGATTTTATCTTGGGTAGCTGCAGTTGTTTTTCCTTTTTAAAATCCAAAATTTAAGCACACTATTAAACTTAATACATCGTTGGGTGTACGAGTCTAAGTTTTTATAAGGGGATGTAAAATTCCAATCAGGGATATTAATAACGTCATCAAATTTGGGCTTTACTAAATGGTTGAACATTGTTGCTTTTGTTATGGTTGTTCTAGTGAACGGGTTAGCCGGTGGCACCTCGATTATTGGTGGTAAGAATACTGCTCAGATTTCTAATTCAAATCTAACTCTGATAACTCCCGCAGGGTATGTGTTCTCAATATGGGGAATAATTTATGTGTTGCTTGGGATTTTTATTGTCTATCAGGCTTTACCAAGTCAACAAGGAAATGATTATCAACAAAAAATTGGGGTGCTCTTCATCCTAAGTAGTATATTTAATATTGTCTGGCTTTTTCTTTGGCAGTTTGAATACCTTGTTTTCTCGGTTGCTCTGATGTTTTTACTTTTGATAACTTTGATCTTAATCTATCTGTGCTTGAATATCGGAAAAACTAAGATATCGATGCGCGAGCGGCTTGCTGTTCATTTACCCTTCAGTGTCTACTTGGGCTGGATCACGATTGCCTCGATCGCTAATGTGGCTGTCACCCTGGTCTCATTGGGCTGGAACGGTTTTGGAATAAGTGGACTCACTTGGGCGACAATCATTACAATAGTCATCCTCCTCATTACATCCATCATGGTTGTCACAAGGAAAGATGTAGCTTACTCTTTGGTGATCATCTGGGCTCTAATTGGCATATCTGTTGGACAAGGCGGAAATCAAACTGTAGTTCTGCTCATACAAGCAAGCGCTGTAGTCATAGCAGTCGAAGTGGCTGCTACAAGTCTTTTCTCGATGTTTAGAAAAAAATGATGGAAGATATTTGCGTTAAGAGGAAAATTATTGTTTGATTAAAGTTAGAAGTGTTTTAAGGCTAGAAATAGTTGGAACGTTATTCATTATTTTCCTTGGAAGTTTTCTACAATTCACTTATGAATTGTCGGGCAACAATTCTTTTATCGCGTTTTTTCTCGGCTGTGAATGAGTCGGTTTGGGAACACTTAAAACTTACTTTCTGGCTTTCGCTTCTCTGGATGATAATTGCCAGGTTTCCCGTTAGAAATACTGTTCGTAATTTTTTTTATTGTTAAAACAGATGGCACCTGTATGACGATAGTTTTGATTCCAACGATCTTCTACTTTTATCCGGCTTCTCTAGGGAGAAGCATCTTCATAATAGGCATTACAACATTAATCGTCTCTGTGATTGTTGGGCAGTTAGTAAGTTATCGACTTTACTGGATCCGGTAGCTTTCTAAGCAATTTGAAACAATCGCATTAATTGTTATGATGTTTTTAGCGGTTTTCTTTGTCAAATTCACATTTTATCCACCGCATCTCTTTATTTTTAAGAATTAGAATACGGGCTTATATGGCATTTAGCTGAACAAGGAATAAGAGGATGTAGTACAGGTTGTCTGACGACTTAAATGGAAGTGCTTTTCATAATAGACATTAGAATAAATAGATATATATTCTTTATATAGAAGTGAAGTCTTAATTTTTATGTAAGGCAAAATAAATGTCAGAAAGCCTTTCTCAATTGTACATGCTAAATCTCATCGTTACAGTCGCCATGTGCTTTGTACTGATATTCAGGGCTTGGGTGGAACACAGAAACTATAGGATAATGTGGAGAGAAGTTGAATGGCGGAAGAGCTGCGAAGTAGCCGAAAGGATCTTGAAGGCTGAAAAAGAATCATTCAGGAAGATGGAAGGCGGAGAAGAACTGTATCGGGTCCTTTCAGAATTATTCCAAAAAGTCGAAGGTTGAAGCACATTTTTACATTTTTCTATTGCTTTGGAAGATCGAATGTAAAAGATATTCTTATCTGGAGTAATGTTATCTTTCATTATGTAAAGTGCGAATCAAGAAGTCGGACAAGAAGACTTAATTGCCACAGAAACTGCTACTCTCATTGTTGCTATCTATCATCGTTGGAGCGTCGATATTAGCAATAGCAACAATTATAACAATCAGATAAAAACCCAGAAGGGATAGCCTTGTATCCTTCGGAAAGGCATAAATTCGAAGAGCTGTGAATGAAAGGTCTAACAAAATGAGGAAGATCATATTAAGTATTGTCTTGCTATTGTCCATCTCTCTTCTCTTACTCGTAGGTTCCCATGTAGCTCCGATAAAGAACACGTCAGCCTTAGGTGATCCCTTAATAACATTCACAATAAGCGGAATAGACGATGGGTCAAGTTCAGCAACCATCATAACAATTGATGGAAATCAATCGAAACTTCCGGTATCCTTTAACTGGTTAGAGGGCGAAGCACATAGTGTGACAGCATCAAACGTTGCCTCAGATGTCACAGACAAACAATACCGATTTGACAGCTGGACAAACTGGGAGGGACAGACAGAATATTCTGGAACGTATATAGTTCCTCCTTCAGACACAATAGTAACCGCAAACTATGTTACCCAGTATAAAGTGACTTTTGACGCTTCAAACAATATAAAAGCTGACAGTACAGACAATATTATCACTGTTGGTGGAATTGGCGAAACCGCTTCAAATCTACCATTCACAACAGGCTGGATCGACAGCGGCACCTCATTATCATGGGCATACTCAAGCAACGTGGCATCCGCTGAATCACCAGCTGGTACTCGATACAGATGGAGTTCCTCAAGTGGAATTGACCCACCGGGCATATCAGGCTCTTTGGCTGTTACAGCCCCAGAAACGATTACTGGAATATACACCGCGCAGCACCAGCTGAGCGTCAATGGTGGCGACTCTGTAACTTACGGTACTGCTTCGCCTACCAGCGATAACTGGTATAACGCTGGCATGAGCACAACTGTTTCATCTAATGGAGTCTGGAGCAGATCTGGTGGGTCTGGTCAAAGGGTTGCCTCATGGAATCTTGACGGTATGAACAATATTGCTTTTTCCAGCACCGGTGTAGTTACAACTTTGCCGATCTCGATGACGACACACCACACAGTAGACTTTAATGCACTAACCCAGTATCAGGTTAATCTTGATTCTAGAGCTACGGCAGCTCTCTCGTCGATTACTCCCCCTACAATACCATTTGATTATTACTGGTATGATTCAGGTGTTTCCGTGTCCATTACTTTGAACGGTGTTTACGGAAGAAACGGCGGGTCTGGCAGCAGGATTACTGGCTACGTACTTAATGGTGGTGACGATAATCCTGAGTCTACTACTGGAACTTTTAACGCCTTCAGTGGCATTATGTATGGCTCTGTGTCTGTGACCGTTTCGACCGTCACACAGCATCTCCTCACCGTCTCTGGAGGTAACGATATCATCTACACAACAGCCTCTTCCATAGATGGTGACACCGGTTGGTATGACTCAGGTTCATCAACGACTATATCATCCAATTGGGTCTGGAACTCTATTGCAGAAAAATCTAGAACTGCAATTACGAATTATGCAGTTGATGGTGCTAACAGGAATCCTCCTAGATCTAACGCGAGCATTTTATCAACTTACTTGATTATGATGTCTACTGCGCACACGGTGAGTTTCACCTCCACAACACAGTATTATCTTACAAATCAATTTGTTCAAAATTCTCTAAACTCTATTACCTACAGCCCTACATCAGATGGCTGGTACGACTCTGAAACAACAGTTCGTGTATCACTTAATAACATTTGGAACGAAATGACAAACCAAAGCAGACAAAACTTGATAAAGTACTTCAATGGTTCTATTATGACAAGTATACCCCGTATAGGAACGGGAGTTACAGCCTACACTGTCAGAATGTCTACTTATAGAACAATCAACGATACATCAACAACGCAGTACTATCTCAAAGTCAACGGAGGAAATACCACTACCTTTAGTACGGTTTCTCCTACCTCTGATCAGTGGTATGATGTAGACTCTTCAACAACCGTATCATCAAAATGGGTCTGGAGCATAACTCCAAAACAGTCAAGAACAATTGCTACAAACTGGCAGCTCGACGGTATACCCCAAAATCCAACTCAACAATTATCGGGCACTTTGACTACATCAAATATAATCATGAACACCTATCATACAATAAACATTATCTCTACAATCCAATACTACCTAACCGTTACAGGTGGCAATAACATTACATATGGGAAAAACTCTCAGACAGGAGACAACTGGTACGATGCAGGGTCTTCCACTACCATCTCAACTAATTGGGTCTGGAATATCTTAGCAAATCAGTCTCGTACAGCCAATGTTAACTGGCAACTTGACACAACCAACCAGAGTATATCTCGCCTCGGAACAGGAATTCTTACTACCTCCTCAATATCAATGTCAACTTTCCATACTGTCAACTTCGTCCCAACCATCCAATACTATCTTGCCACAACAGGTGGAAACGGGGTGTCGACACCAGGCTCACAGACCAATGATAGCTGGTTTGACGCAGGCACTAGCGGCACAGTAACCTCTAGCTACGTCTGGAATAATATGACAGGAAAGAGTCGCAGCAACTTGTATGCATGGAACTTGGATGGCACTTCAAGGACTCTAGTGACTAGATCCAACAAAGGCACATTCACAACATCCAGAATAACGATGATCAACCACCACACAGTCAACTTAGAAACTCTAACTCAATACTATCTAAATGTGACGGGGGGAGACAATATATCCTTTGGAACGGTTTCACCAACGGGTGATAACTGGTATGACTCAGGACAGACTACGACGATTTCAAGTAACGGGGTATGGAATGCAATAGGCGAACAGAGTAAAACAGTCATAACCAATTGGCAATTAGATGGTAGCAACCAAAACTTAACTATACAAGGAACTGGAACAATTACAACACCAATAATATCATTATCAACCTATCATGAAGTGGTTTTCTCCTCGATAACCCAATACTATTTGACAGTGACTTCTGTTAAGGGGACAGTTAGTGGTTCTGGTTGGTATAACCGTGAGACACATGTATCCGTCTCAGTAATCTCACCAGTTACCGAATCAACAGGAACTCAATACGTCTGCACTGGGTGTACAGGCACTGGAAGTGCTCCTGTGTATTCATCAGCTACTACTGTTGACTTCACTATAACTCAGCCCTCAACTATAACATGGAACTGGAGGACTTCTACCGGCGCTGCTTTTGGAATTGAATACGTCCTAGGAATAATCTTGTTCATAGTAGCTGCATCATTCCTTATCTACCAGTTCATTCGCACAGGTTCAAAAAATGAAATAAGCCATTTATTTAAATGAGAAACTTGACACTTACCATAAACTTCCATTTAATGTCTCTACTCTACTGCTCAGCCCTAGTTTGTTTTTATTGATGATACACAATGAGGTGGATTCCTTGTTGCTCGTGCTGAAGTTTAGAAAGATTTAACACACCCTGATCAACCTCAATTAGAGATAAAGGAGTTATTTGACACATGAGCATTGATCTTCCTGAAGCCCAAATCCTTGCAATGCAGATGAATAAGGAATTACTGGGTAAGCAGATTAAATCATTTCAACTTCAAGATTATCAGAGACTGCAGCGAATAGGCTTCCTAAATAAGGACATATCGGCCTTTGACAAACTAGTTGAAAGGAAAGTTGAATCAATAGTCTCAAGAGGTAAGGTCATCCGTGTCAAGCTTGATTATAACTTCAATATTATCTTATCACCCGAGTATGGTGGCAGAATTCTTTATTATCCAAAAAAAGCATTACTCCTGATAGGTTTCATTTGAAACTTGACTTCAATGACGACTCTTCATTGACGGTGGCTCTGACAGGTATGGGGGTTATACAGGCATTAAAGGATGATGAGCTTGAGGGAAGTTACGTCTATAAGCGAGACTTTTCCAAAGTAGCTTCTCCAGTAAACGAGGCGGAATTCACCTTTGAAAGTTTCTCAAAACAATTAGCAGAGAAGAAGGTGAACATCAAGTCTATGCTAGTTGGTAAAAACGCTCTTGTAGTGGGCTTAAGTAATAACGCTTTCCAAGACATCATCTTTAGGACTAAGATTCATCCGAAGCGAAAAGCGTCCGATCTCAGTGAAGACGAGAGACGCAGCCTCTATGATATGATAAAGCTTGTTATTAGCGAGAGGATACAACTTGGCGGAAAAGACCAGTTCACAGACATCTATGGCAGGCAGGGACAATACACACCTGCTATGGGTTCAAACATGAGTGAAAAAACTTGCCTAGTTTGTGGTACTCGAATAGAGAAGCTGAACCTTGGAGGAGGTCAAGTGTACCTCTGCCCAAAATGCCAGAAATAGAAGAGAAAACGGTCGCCTTCTGATTTCTCCACATTTATTAAAGCGAAATTAAAAAACAAGCTTTTGTTATTGTCTTTTC
>JAUPKU010000036.1 GCA_030837285.1 Thermoproteota archaeon
TTTTTTTTATTTTCTTATATCAAGTTTTTTAAATTCCCTCTAAGAAATCATTAGGTTCAATCAAGAAAATATGGTTAAGATACATTCAATATTGATAAGAATAGCTAGTAAACGCAAATAATTGCAGCCAATGCAGTTGAGGAAGAGATTTGACCAGTCAAAAGAACCATAACTGCTCGGAGGAGCATTATCTGCTAGATCTGAAGGCATATACTACCCACTTGCTTCTCAGTAATCAGTAGAAACACGACTGCTAAAACTACCAGTGGAAAAGCATGAAAAGGACTCTTCATCCCTCTGAAGATAAAAATTCTTATAGAACAGAGGAAAAGGCAAAGAGAAGAAAATGGAGTTGAGTACAGCTAGTTACTTGCTACCACTTGGAGTGTAGGTAAGCCTTAATTCTGCTGAGACCGGTCTTTACAGTTCTATAGGGTATTTACCATGTCTTCTCCCAGTCTCATTCATGGCGAGGCAGTTGTCCAGCTTAGCATTAGCGTACCAGCTGTTGCTTGAGGACAGGACATATCCTCCCCCAGTCGCCGCTTGCTTAATACATTCCCTTGTCTCCGCGACTATTTCTTCTCTTGCGGCTGTAGCAAGTCTATCGACCGAAACGTTACCCATTAAGATTAGGTGATCGCCATACTTCTCTTTGACTTCGCCTAGGACTACACCTGCGCTTGGATCTAGAGAATGAAGGCCGTCAACAGTCTTGGATAAACCGTCTAAGAGGGGGTTGATGTTTCCATCAGTGTGCTTGATGAATTTCACCCCTTTTCTGTTAGCTGTATTCACTTCCTTCTTCATGTTGGAGAAGAATATCTCATCGAAATACTTCGGAGAGACCATTGGACCATTCTTCTCGGCGATGTCACCGTTGGAGAGGATCACATCAGCTCCAGCATCAACCATGATCTTTATCAACTCAATGTTGTAGTCAGTTATACGCTCAATCGCCTTTCTGATAAATTGGGGTTTGTCATAGAGCCATTGACAGAAGTTCTGGACACCAAACATCTCCCATGCGGTTGCAAAGGGTGCTCTAACTTCAGCTGCGACAGCCATTTCTCCATTCACGAGTTTCACCAGGTACTCGAAGGCATGGAGAACTCTTGGTCCTTGGGGGTCTGGAAAGGAGAATGCCTCAAATTCCTCAGGAGTATTTATAGAGCCCCGCGTGGGAAAGGACATCTTGGCCAGAGCGTCGTATACACGTACTCTACCCCACTCGTCTATGAATGAACCGTCTGGGAGAGTCTGAGGCCTCCAGCCGTCAGCGGCAGTGGGAGCCTCCATTATCATCGAGAACTCAAGTCGCTTATAGCAATGTACCTTCGCCTCAACATTGTGTCGCTCAATTCCCCTTCGATCCAAGTTTGTTTCTTTTGATGAGCCAATCCATCGAATTCCTGTTAATGTCTCCACGTGTGGGCCATCGATTCTGAGCTCCCACATGGGAACTCTGTCGGGTTCCTCAAAGTTGAAGGTCTTTAGTATCCTCTCTTTCCCGTTCAAAGTCTTCTCCCTCCCCTAGTGAGCCATTGGCTGGCTTCCTTGACGGCAGCTATTGCATCTTCAGCGTAACCGTCAGCTCCTATCTCTTGAGCGTATTCACGTGTGATTGGTCGCCCGCCAACCATGATCTTCACCTTGTCTCTTAGGCCTGCCTCCTTTAGCTTATCTATTACAAGCTTCATCTGTGGAACACCTATTGAGAGAAGAGTTGAAAGAGCTAAAACGTCAGGTTTCTCCTTTCTAGTCATCTCAATGAATCTCTCAGACGGAACGTCTATTCCCAAGTCGATGACCGTAAAGCCCATGCAGGAGAACATAGCTGCGACAAGATTCTTGCCTATGTCATGAAGGTCTCCTTGGACTGTTCCTATCAGAATTTTTCCTTCTAACTTCTTCTCCTGGCTGGTGGAGGGCTTGAGAAAGCTCATTATTTGGCCTACTAGATTCCCCGCTACGATTAACTCCATGAGGAAATACTCCCGCTTCTCGTATAGTTCGCCGACTCCGTTTAAGCCCTTCCGTGTGCTGTTGATGATGTCGGTTGGGCTTATTCCTTGGTCTAAAGCTTTCTTAATTATATTTTTGATTTTGTCAGAATTCTCAAGTTTTGTAACGGCTTTCTCTAATTCCAGAAGTATCTTCTCACTTTCATCAACCATTAATCTTAGCCTCATAAATACGTTAGACTACCACATCTAAATAAGAGTTCATAACACATTAGACGTGACTTCTTGAAGTAATAGATCAGGTAGCGATTAAAAACTTAACAAGAATACGCGATTGAAGTATCGAATCTCACAAAAAAATATGAAGACTTGTCGCAGTTGACCACATTAGTTTCACTATAAATCAAAAAAAATCTTTGGATTCTTAGGTTCAAATGGTGCTGGGAAGACGACGACGATACGTATGCTTATAGGAGCATCAATTCCCTCCGAGGGAACAGCGAAGATAATAGATTATGATATACAACATCAGACGATTTAGGCAAACGAGCAGATGAGGATAGTTCCTGACATAAGCAACGTTTACAACTAGCTTTCTGCTTGGGCCAATCTCATCATCACGGGAAAATTGTATGATATGACCCAAGGCTTAAGAGAGAGTCAAGCTGAAGAACTTCTGAAGATATTTGGACTATACGAGCGCAGGATAGAGAAGGCTCAAAGATTCTCAAGACGTTCAAGAAGACGCTGGAAATGAAGCTATAATGTCTATTGAGAATTAAATTCGATAATCTTTCGATGAAGCTTTGAGTATGGGTGATCCGTCAGAGTAGGAGCATCGTATACCATATTTAGTAACACATTCCAGACATAGATTAGGGTCGCACAATGCGGTGGACAAATATTTTTCTCCACCATCAGGAGCCATTATCACCATGAGCCCACTCTCAATCTCCTTCGCCTTCTCCAATGCTACATGGAAGCTCGCACCTGAACTAGGTCCGACGAATATGCCTTCTTGGAGTGAAAGAAGGCGAACTTTCTCTTCAGCGTCAAATGGGTTAACGAAGTAAATTTCATCGACAAGTTCTCTCTTCCAGATTCCGGGGATATGTTGTGTTTGAAGGTTTTTTAGTCCCTGGATGGCTGTGTCAGGTTTGGGCTGAACGCCGATGGATCTAATAATTGGGTTGTATTCTTTTAGTCTTTTTGAGACACCCATTAGCGTCCCGCTTGTGCCTATGCCAGCAACAAAGTGGGTTATCTTTCCTTTGGTGTCTTTCCAGATCTCCTCGGCTGTGGTCTCATAGTGTGCCAAGACGTTTGTCTCGTTTTCAAATTGGTTGGGCATGAAGTACTTGTCTGGATTCTTTTTTACGATGTCATGTGCCAGATCTTCAGCTCCATCCATGCCTTTAGAACCATCACTCAAGATGATTCTAGCGCCAAAGGCTACGAGTATTTCACGTCTCTCCAACGTCATAGTCTCTGGTATTATCAAAACAAGATTGTAGCCTTTGACTCTACAGACTAGTGCAAGTCCGATGCCGGTGTTACCACTAGTAGGTTCTATGACAGTCTTGTCTTTAGAAAGTCGACCTGTCTTCTCAGCATCCTCAATCATGTACTTAGCTATCCGATCTTTAACTGATCCTCCAGGGTTGTACTTCTCAAGTTTTATGAGCATTTGGAGGTTCGGATTTGGGTTTAGGTTTTTTATTCTAACAAGAGGCGTGTTCCCAATGAGATCCAGAATGTCTGTTACCATCACATATACTCCGTAAACTTAACAGACTTAAATGTTTTAAGCATTCTATTCAACCAGAAATGACTAGGAAACGTCTAATGAACAATAGAAATAGTTTTATACTATTCGTACCTAACACGCGCTACTTTCTCAATAGTAGAGGATACATTTGTGATTCCGTTAACAATTCTAAGCCATGTAAGCCATTCTTTTTACTCGTGAACTGGAAAACCTCTTATCTGGTAGAGAACAATTAAAAAAATAGTGCTCGTGCTACGATACGCTACTGGAACTATTCCTCGAAGCGTTAATACCCAGCGAACCAGAAAAGGAAAAAATAGTTGTTAGAGTAGTACGAGCACGTTTGATTTCCAATAGTATGTACATGACAGCTTCTTACTTGATTTGGTTAAGAGGAAGCTGGATGAGCCTTCTTCTTATTAGTATTATTATTGCGCCTGTCGTCATCAATAGTGTTACAATTATTGTGGTTGAATTGAACTCGGGTACTTCAGGTAGAACAGTTAAAGTGACTTCTGATGTTGCAGTATTTCCTGCTTGATCTTGAACTGTCAGTCTTGCTGTGTAGGTTCCTGCTGTGAAGTAGCTGTGTGTGGTTGTTATTCCTGAAGCCTGTGAAGCATCTCCGAAATCCCAAGAATAGCTTGCTATGTCCATGTTATCTATGCTACCGGTCGCATTGAAAGCTACGCTCTCTTCCCGATAAAATGTTTGGTTTTGGCCAATTGCTCCATTTTTTATTTGGACTGATCCTGCCGGATTTGTCTTGTCAAGTTTTATCCCAACTAGGATTTTATGTGGCAATTCTTCATTGCCTAAATTGTCTACACTCCAATATTCCAAAGTATTATTTGCACTTTCTACTGTGATATTTGGTTGACCGTTAAAACTCACACTTCCAGTTAGTCCATTGTTAACCTTGTAGTACGTCGCTATAGTACCGGGTTCATTGTCAGTGGCCGTTAGAGTTATGGTAAAATCTGCTTTGTGCCATGCTCCATCGTAGTTATCAGAAGTAACCGGTGGTGTATAGGGGCTTGTTGTCCATTCTTGATAATCACTGCTGGTTCCGTCGGAAACTGTCACTCTTACTGTATGTGTGCCAACTGATAGATTTGTGGAACTCCAGTTCTGTGTTGTAGCCTGGTTCACGGTGTCTAGAGTCCACTGGTAAGTTAGAGGACTATTATCAGGGTCGCTGGAGATCTGTTGGAATGTTATGTTTTGACCTGATTTAACTAGTACTGTTGAGTTTGCTGGTGAGTACCAGTCTATGTGTGGCTTGGTGTTCGTGCTGGTTATGGTTAATTGGTTTGAGAGCTTGAGTTGTCCGTCTTGCCATCCGTCGTTCGGGGTTACTTGGCAGCTCCAAGTTTGGCCGCTGGAGGTCTCTTCTGGAACGATAGTAACGTGGTCGCTGAGTCCATCCTTCTGGTCTATATAGTTCTGGAAGATCTGTGCTGCACTTAGAACGGTTGGATAAATTCGTATCTCGTCTAAGCTTCCCTTAAAGTATCTACTGCTGCTTCCTGGGATAGGGGATGAGTATCCTACAATAAGAGGCTCACCAATGCTGGCCGTTATACTACCTGCTATTCCGTTGAGCTCGGATGCCAAGACTCCATTAATATAGAGTTTTAGTCCGAAACCAGCCTCATAGGTGCCGACAACATAGGTCCAACTGCCGGTAGGTATTGCTGTGGTATTGACATTTGAAGTGTCTTTATATGTGGGTTCTTCATACTCGCTCTCGGCTGTAGTCACACCAAAGAAAACTGTATTATAGGGATTAGAACTTCCTGAATTGAATCCAGTCATATATTTGCCACTAGTACTTGCTGATCCACCGTTCTTGTTGAGTATTCTTCCTCCTCGCTGATTAACTGATGGATAAACCCAGTACTCCACTGTCAATTCGTTCCATGTTCCATCGTTACCTAGGCTGGCATTGTCAGCCAAGGTGATGTAATCGTTTCCGTCGAAGTTGTATGCACCGCCCACTATGCCGTTAGAGGTCCAAATAGCACCTGTAAGTGCTCCGTTGTTACCGTAGCTAGAGTAGTCTGTAGCGCTGGCTGAGCTGTTTGTTTCAAACGGTAGATATAGATTCGTGATGGATGTGCTTGAGCCGCTTCCTGTCAACCAGTTGAAGATGTTGGTAACGCTGTCTCCGTCAGGATCCTGCGTATTCACCGGACTAGACATCAACTCATCGTCATCTCTATTACTTCCAGAGCTGGAAACAAGCGATGGAGTGCCGGTGGTTGGCGGATCAGAATCAACGATTGTGGTTTCGAAGGTAAGGGTGTTGTTATAAAGTGCTCCATCAAACGCGGTCACTTTGACTGCGATCCAATCGTTCGGGCCAAAAGACGCAGTACTTAAAGTCTGAGTGGTCATGCCTGGAATGTCTGTGTAGACGCCTCCTGTTTTAATTTGCCATTGATACGTGTATCCTGGCGCATCATTGTCAGCATCTGTCCACCCGGAGGGAGATGCTGTTAGAGTGGAGCTATCGAGGGCTGGATTAGGTAAGATTACTCCGCCTGTGAATGATGGTGCGGTATTCCCTATTGTGACTGTACCTGAAATCACCTCGGCACCATACTCAAAACTGTCAGAGGGAGTCACCCTAAAACTCCAGACGTTACCCTTAGTAGTCAAACTCGCGGGTAGTATCGGGTTACTGAATACGAATACAGTACCATTGTACCAATTCACAATTGAACCCACTTCAAGATTACCCTCTGGATCAGAGTATGAGTAACTGGCCACCAAGTCATCGCCTGTCAAAGGTGATGCAGGTGTAATAACCAAATTGCTAGCGGAGGGTGGTGTATTAGTCGCATCAACTATAGTCCTCGTGGCTGTGTTAACGGTTGCCCCATCAATTAGCCTATCGTTGGGGGTTATTTGACATCTCCATTGGTCGTTTATGTTGGTATCGTACTTGGAGATTGTGCTGTTGTTGCTTAAGCCGTTTTTAGTGTCTAAGTATCTTTGATTAATCATTGAGGGTGAAATCTCGTTTGGATAGAGTCTCACCTCGTCCACGAGTCCGATGAAGTCGCTTCCGCTGCCAAAGGCGATTTCGAATGGGCCATCACTATTAAAGACGTTCCCAACATACGTCGGACCTAGTAAGCTGCTAACCAGGACCCCGTCAACGTATAGTCTCAGTCCTGTACCTGACTTGTATGTGGCTACTACATGGTGCCAGTCTCCGACGCCTGTCGCTATGGAATAGGGGCCAAGAGTGTATGTGACGGAGAATCTAGAGTCAGTTGTGTTTATAACGCCGACTCGCCACGTGAATGCGAGAGCACTAGAAGTTCTGCTGACATCCAACCTAAATGACATGTTATTGTCATATAGGTTCTTTTTCACGATC
>JAUPKU010000037.1 GCA_030837285.1 Thermoproteota archaeon
CCGAAGTTTTGCCTCTTCATCCGAAATACCCTCTGGTCCAGTTTGAAGTTCTTTGAAAAGATCTTCGATATAGGCTAGAGCGGCTCTCCCATACGACATAAAGGTGTCTCCTAAAAAGGGTATTTTAGATTGGAGGGAGACCTAAGAGAGACATATGCTTGTCCTAATCACATTGCGTCAGCCGCAATCATTCGCTAGCTAACTAGCTAGAAACAGGTTATTAATCTTTCCGAAATATACGCAAGGAAGAGGTCTAATAAACTGAGTATTCAAGAACCCATAGATCGCATACGCGTGCAACATTCTGCAAGTCAGCTGTATATGTATTACCTTGATGCGTCGGGGCTAATTTGAACCTTTTTTTTAATCGTTAATTATTATGAGTGAGTATCCCTTGGTGCGACCATTAGAATTTGAACCAGCTCTCCAGCGCTCGCTGCAACCACGTCTCTATTTTGTTACCTTGCGTGCGTGGTTTAAATTTTAGTTTTTCCTCTCTCAATGGATCGAGCGCTCATGATTCAAACGAGATATAGACAATCATATCCCATAAATCCAACCAGAAAACAATAGAAGAGCTGTGTAAAAATTCATGATGAATAACAGTCCCTTTCCATACTAGTTCATGATAATTGAATCATTTTCCACACCTTTTCCCAGACAAAAAACCCCAAAAAACACCTAAACCAACCAGAAAAGCCCAATCCAGCCACATCGACCCCCCTACCCCCAAGACAAAAAAACCTCAGCCTGAGCCTCCGCCACTCAGCTCAAGCGCTTGTTTTTTTTATTAAATTTTAATCTTTTTCTCTCTCCCAAACTACCTCTCATACAGCCTAGCAGACTACCTTTCTACCTATCTACCATACTACCATACAACCTAACACATAGTAGCAATTACAATTAATTAATAATAATGAGTAGATTTCTTATACAATTTTAATTATAGATTATATCATTCAACCCACTTAGCGCACGCTAGTTTCTTTTTCTAAGAATAATCCACCTTAACAGCTATGCAATTCCCAGAATGAATGAGTATCCGAGCAACAGGACAACTACATAATATAAGAAAATTCCTCCAATAACAATTCCAATGGTTCTACCAGAAAAGAAGATTAGAAGACTTAGAACCATGCAAAAGCCAAATAGTAGATACGGAACTGACTAAGTTTTTCCAGTACTTCAACTCACAAAGCCCCTAACAACTCATAGTAATTGTATGTAAAATCTAAATGATGGAATTATTTAGCACAAGAGTAATATTCTTGAGACACTAAATTAAACGGTAAAATTGGCTTGATTTTTCATTATACATAGAAAAAAGAAGATTTTGAAAAAAAGAAGAGACTTTGAAGAGATCAGAATAATTTGAATTTCTTCTTATTCTGATTGGGTTGATTCAGGAACGCGCTTTCCACACCCGTTAGGCAGACGAATACGTGAGCAGATCCTTCCATTTCCGGATTGACTTTTGCACCCCAGACAATCTTGGCTGAAGGAGATATTGTCCTAGTTACAAGGTGACCAGCATTGTATACTTCTTCAAGAGTCATGTCTTCGCCACCTGATACATGAATCAATACTCCAAAGGCTTTAGTGGCATCATTAATGTCGAGTAGTTGCCCATCCAATGCATTCTTAACTGCCATCTCTACCCTATTGCTGTCATGTCCCCAACCGGCGCCTATTGCAGCTATTCCTTGCTTCTCCATAATTGTTCTAAGATCCATATAGTCTAAGTTAATCAAACTTGCTGTCGAAATTGTTTCAGTAATGTCTTTGATGAAGGTTCCGACGAGTTCATTTGCCACACCTAATGCCTGCTGGAAAGGTAAATCTCCAGATACTTTTACTAGTTTGTTGTTGTCTATGACTACAAGGGTATTACATGCTTTTTGAAGACGCTTTATTGCGTTTCTAGCAGTCTCCATTCTGACCCTTTCGATCTCGAATGGAATGGTCACTACTCCAACGACTAGAGGCCCTTTACCAGCCAATTCTTCAGCCAAAGCACAAGCAGCACCTGTTCCAGTTCCACCTCCAAGACCAGCTACAAGGAAGACTATACTTGCTCCTTCAAGCTCCTTTCTCACGTCGCCGAAAGTCTCTTTTAAGGCAGCTTCACCTCTTTCGGGATATCCACCACATCCAAGACCATGAGTTATGTTTTCACCGATGAGCATCCTTCTATCGGCTTTGCAGATAGCCAAGTGATTCGCGTCAGTGTTCAGAGCGAGTAATCTTCCTCCAACCATTCCTCTTGATTTTATCCAAGTTACAACGTTGCAGCCAGCACCCCCCAGACCAGCAACGGTGATTCGTGGTCTAACTAATTTTGCGACTTCCTCAATTCTCTCCTGATCCATATCATAGATCTGTTTTGTCATATTCATTCTTTCTTGTTGAGTTACATCCATCTTTTACACCTTTGATTAAATTGTGAAGTCCAATTATAGTAAAAGAGTTATGAAGTAAAGATGAATAGTTTACATATTTATTGAAAGAATGAAGAGAATATGAATAATAGGCATATTTACTGTAGGCGAAGAGTCTAATTCTCTTCTTGAAGTATGTTTTTTGCATTCATAGGAATATTTCGGAGATTGTTTTAGCAGGGCTTAATAACACAGAAGTATACGATTCTTTATAGAGGCTAAAGGCAAACATGGAACCAGGATTTAACGAGAAGATGGACACCATTGATCTGATAATAAATGCTCTGAAGGATCATGAGAAGAGGTTAGATGCTATTTCGGAGCGACTGGAAGATATCATTAAGGCCTCGTCGACAGAATCTCATGCAGCAATGGAAAAAGAAGAGCAGAAAGCAGAATATTCCGAATTAAGGAAAAAACCACAAGTAGTCTGTGAAAAATGGGATGAATTCAAGAGCGTCTCCACAGGAGCTTCTGTTATTGCTTTTGGAATTGAGAATAGCTTTTTTTACACATACTCTTTAGTTGGAGATTACGCCTTTAAGTACATCGAAATCCTACCGAACAGAACATTGAGAATTAAAGAGAGTCAATCCTCGTTTACTATTGATAAGACGTCTCTTAGCAATATAGAACTATTAGAGTTCCTTGTCACGAATAAGTTGAATTGTGGTTTGAGCCTTTCAATTGAGATTAAAAAAGTGATTTTATCTCAGAAGGAATACATTCTTGAATTAAACTATAATTTTAATCCAGACGATATCAAGGAATTCCTTTCAAGTGAATTGAATGTACTAAAAAGCAGTATTATTGAAGGAAAAATTACTTACTGAAGACTTCCTTGACGTCTATAAGTCCATCCAGAGACCTCAAATGGTATGATAAAGCGCTCTTACCCTTATCTGTCACATAGTATCTTTTTGAGTTCAGCTTTGTCTCTTCCTTTATAAATCCGCCATTAGCCAGAGTCTCAAACATATCTTGTAAAACTGTCCAGGATAGGTTAGTCTTGTACATTATTTGTGTAGGCTTATCGATACCTCTATTAATTACATCGAGGATATCAAAATAGATTTCTAATCTTGAGCGGCGGACCATATTCCTCTTACCGACTCTAATTCATTTTCAAGATACATATAAGACTTATGAATTATCTATGCTCTTTTTCCAAAAAGGATCGTTGTTTCAATATAGGAAAAAATTCTTAAATTTTTACAAAATATGAAAAACAGCCTCTGTTTTAAACTATATCCGTAAATTTATTCATTTTTTGTTAGAAAAGCTTAAAATATGTTTATTTAGAAAAATTAATTCTAAAAATGGAGATATATTAAAAAATGAGTAAGAAGAGAAGTGAGATAGAGATTCTAGCTGACATTCTTCAAATAACCCGAAAGGGAGCAAAAAAATCTCATATTGTGTATAAAGCTAACCTTAATTTCAAAATAGTCAAGTACTATATTGAACTGTTAGAAAAATCGGACCTTATAAGTGGTCCTGAAGATAGCAGTAGGCTCTTCAATATTACTGAGAAGGGTATTAAATATCTCGATCACTTTGAAGCTTTCAAAGAATATGTTAAACTCTAGTTAAGGAAATAGGTAATATCCAGACTTCTTAAACAGACAGCGAATGTTGCAGAAACTGAAACATTATTCTACCATCATTAATATCTTTAATAGAAGTGATGGTAGATTATTTTACAATGTTCGTTGGACTTAAATTAGGATTCTAACTGAACACATCCAATTATAATCCAGCTTTAACATTAGTCAATTTCCTACATTCTTCAACTTTGCTAATATAAGTATTGCTTAAGAAGAAAATCCGGAAATAAGTAAAGATATTCTTGCATACTTCATTTTTAGGACAAAAAGTAGTATTCTATTGGTATTTGAAATCTTCTTAGAGTCAAAAATCTAGGCAGCACAAAGTGAAATCTTGTACTAAAGTTGAGTCAAAGTTTTTGGAAATAGATAGTTTTAAAAAACTTTGATCTATTTTAATCGATATTAATTTCAAATTGAAAAGGGATGTTATTTACTCTATTTTGTTATTCCACCATTATTTTTGGTATTTTTATCAAATTGAGCTTATTATACATCAGCTAAACACACGTTCTTTAAAGTGGAATAAGGCCAATCAATATACTAATTTGCAGGATTATGAATATAGGTCGTAGATTTCTCTTTATTATAATCTCAATGAGATTCGGATTTGTTAGATTCTTATATATTTTAAATATCGATGTTAATAGCATGAAGAATGAGGCAGCAAGTAATACTGCAAAGGCAAAATTGAATCCTAACCAAGTGTAGACTGCAAGACTCACGCATAGAGTAGTGATAACAACTATAATAGCGAATTCAATTGTGGCTTTGGGTCCAATTGCTATTGGGAATGTTTTGCGTCCCATCTTTCTGTCTCCAAAGATATCTCGAATATCAGTGACTGGTACTACACTAAATGTTAGTATAAAGAATAATGCAGCTGAGTATATTACTGGAAGTGAAATAAAGCCTGCTGCAGATCCCCCAGCTAGAGTTGCTATTGCCTGCCCAATAGAGATTATTAACTGTTTAAAAATCAAACGCTCTTTAAAATGAACTTTTGGAGCAGAATACAATATGCCCAGTATTAGATACAGTGTTAGGAAAAAAAAGAACAAAAGATTAATGGAGAGACCAAAACAAAGACCGATTACCGTTTGAGATAATATTAATATTTTGGCATCCCGGGGTAATGCCTTTCCCGTTATTAAAGGACGATGGATATAATGAGATTCTCCGATTTTAGCGCAGATTCTATCTAGTTCTATGTCTGTCAGATCGTTATAAATATATACAGATAACGCGATCATCAGCATTGCTATTGAAGACTGGAACACTAAAACTAAGGTTGGAAAAGTTTTCCACGCGGCTATCATCCCAACTATCATAGCCCATACATAAAATCCTACGTGTAATTGTGATTTAAACAGATGAAGTTGAGGATAGACTAATTCCTTTAGCAATGAATATCTATTTGCTATTTTTTGTGCATATTGGATATTTCTGTCTTTCCGTTAAAAAGAGTCACGTTATGTGTTTGAATTGGCTAACGATGGAGTTTTCCACACCATTCTTATACAAAACTTCAAATGTTTCAATAAGACTCTTGCTTATACCAATTTCTTTGAAACAGAAACCCATATAGAAAGTATTAGTTATTGGATTGGGTAATTCTATAATCGCATATTTTTCGTCTACTACACAAAAGCTGAATGGAAATTTTGTTGATCTCACTCTTATTTTTCCATTTAAGAATGTTGAATAAAGTCTTAAAACACTCGGATTAACTATCAAATGAAGTAATTGGAGTTTTTCAGAAACACTCTCTCTGCTGCCACTCAATAAATGGAGAGTCAAACCTCGGTCAAGAGCTCTTAGAATAGCCTCTATACCTCGGTAATCTGTATAGTAAGATGCTAGGTAGACATTCTTCTTGGCTTCGTCTATTTGAGTTACTAGCTCTAGAACTAAGTCATCGTATTTTGCTATCATTTTTATTGGATTAATTATACCTGCTACCCCAAGAGATCCAATTATTCCCTTGCTCGAAATTGCTTCCATTATCTTCTTGGTTTCATCTAAAGAAATAGAATTGGTTTTTCTTAGCCTATCTGCCAAATCCAGTCGATCACGATGATCTAATGTTGTATTAAAAACTTGACCAAAAGAATAGCAAACTTCTCCTAACATGGTAAGCTGGTATTTTTCGTCTTTCTTTTCAATTAGACCAGCAGAAATTAGTTTATTGAGTCGAAGATAATATTTTCTAGAAGTCAGATCTAATTCTTTTATTGTATTTGCTGATTTTCCTATGCCCTCTTTTGCTGCTATAAAAATCTTTATGGCATCTTCGCTAGCTAATGAACTTAAGATTTTCCCTATTTCGGTAATATTATAGGAGTTAGCAACATCTTCTGTCTGGTACATTTGGATTCATCCTAACTCCATTCAAATTTCTTGGAGAATATTGTGTATTAGTTGAACTTTTGAGCTTTTATAGTCTTAAGAAGGAAGTATCCATAATCAAAATTCATAAAAAACATTTGACTAAACGTCTCTATAATAAATGAGAGAAACAAGTCTTTGGAGGATAGAAATTATATTTCATTTTTTAACTTTTATAGGTAAAACAAGTGGCAGAAATAGGAGCTAACTTCTTTACGATTAGAATATTATTTCATAAGGCAATAGATGATATTTAATGCTGATATGATTCTTTCCAAATATATTTTCAAAGTGAATAAAGAACTCATTAGACTAATGATTTTGTTGAAATCGGTCATACTATGGTTTAATGTTTTTGAAATAGAGAATGTAATTCACTAAAGACAATCTTAGAAAAGAATAGAGGCGCTTTATAAATATTCATCATGAATAACGTTCCGTTTCCATACCGGTTCATGATAATTCGGATCCGTTTCAGCCTTTTCTCCACCCCAAAAAACCCTAAAAAACCCCTGAACCAAAGAAAAAAGCCCGAAAACACAAA
>JAUPKU010000038.1 GCA_030837285.1 Thermoproteota archaeon
CATCAAATAATCTGTTAAAAGCATTTAACAGAAAAATGAAGTTTTTAATTATTTAATTATATACGAAAACCATCTCTTATAAAGAGCGCTAAATTTAGTTCTCAAATTTTGAGGTCTTCTTCTCAATGACAGCCAGACTATTCTAAAATGTCGCTGAAAATAGAAAAAAATGCTCATTTAAATAGACTGCCCTAGTTAAAATTATCTATGCTTTGCGAAGTGTTCTCTGCAATAGACTGGTCATCTAGTAAGTTTGGATTTGTGATTTAAAATTTAATTAATAAAAGTAGAACGAACAAGTAGTTAAAAATTTGGTTGAAAAATCCTTAGTTGAATTTGTGGATACTGTGGCAATGTAGAATGTAAAAGAAGATCCCAATGGCTAACTAACTTTTTCGTTGGTCTTTTTTCACATCAGACTGTGAAGATGTCAGTTAGTTTCATGTACTGATTGAGGTACTCTTCTCCCTTAAGTGTTGTTTTGAAAAGGTGGTCGTCTGAAGGAACTGTGATTAACCCGGTTTCCTGTAGTCTTTTTAAGTATGTTTCAATAATGCTGAAGTTTAGGTTTGCTTTGTACACGAGATGTGATTTCCGTGCGCCTTCTTTTGCAACTCTCAATAAATCGGCTGAAATTTCTAAATAGTTTCTTTTTTTGGTCATTTTAATCATCTGACTTATTTTTCTAATTTATTCTTCTAATAGAAGATATTTAACAGTTTTCTAACTGAAAAAGTCTTTATTTACCGTTATTTGAAAAACAAGATTGCGATTATACATTATTAGGGAAAATTTTTAATGATTTTACATATAATGGAACTTTGAAATATCGCAATTGATCTCCATTCAAATATAAAGTCCTAAACTTCTTAAACATTCATTGATGTAAAAATAGGCTCTTTGAAAAACGCATGCGCCTTTAGACAGTTTCTGATAAGGCGCATCTTGATTGATCGATATGGAGTTGAAATATATATCTGAAATTCACAACGGATATGTAAGGTGAAAACGAAAATGTATTGTGAGTTTCTGATATATATTTAAAATTCATGGAGGGATATTACATAGCAAAGGAGTGTTCCGATTCAATGCTTACTCAAGACGAAACAACTCCTTCATTTAACTTAGATGAAATTGAAGTAATTCTAAATGCCATTTCTAACAAGGATGCCTTAAAGATTTTAATCAAGTGCAAAAAAGGAATTGAAAAACCAACAAAGACAATTAAACAGCTAGGACTAACTCAAAGAAGATACTATGCTCGGCTTAGCGAGTTAATCAAGAGAGGATTAGTTGAGAAAAAGGATGAAAGTTATTATCTAACAACTTTAGGAGAGGTCGTTTACGATATTGGTATAAAATTCAACACAGCTCTAATTAACCGAAAACAATTCGATTTAGCAGATCGACTACGCAAATCCAAATATATCTCCCTTGAAGAAACAAAAAAAATCATTAATGCTCTTTCAAGCAAAGGCATCTTGGGATATTTTGGAGAATCAAATAATATTAATCCCATCAAGATGGTTGATAATCTTGAAGACGTTGTCCAAGAACTTGTAACCAAAATTGACCAAGCAAAGGAAAGCGTCTATTTAGCCTCTTCATATACCGATGCAAGGGTTATCCAAGCTGTTTTAAGAACTATTAAAAGAAACGTGAAATTCGCTTTAATATCCAATAATAATAACTTCTTGAAGAAAATTCAATTATTCCGAATAATTTTTTCACCGCAAATGATACAAGACCTAATAGACATAACGAGTAGTAAAGAGATAAGAATGAAACAATTTAATATTCAATATAGTTTTTGCGTGATTGATAGAGAAGTAGCAATGATTGAATTACCCAATGAGTCACACAATATTTTCTATACTGGTTTCATAATCGAGAACAAAATACTTTCTGAGAAATTAATTGAAACGTTTGAGGCTTTTTATAATAAAGGTAAAGAAGACCAAAGTTTAGGCTATTTGATAAAATTACAGAAAATTGTGGAGAATATTCCGATTTAAGGAGTGCAACTCTAGCTAAAAGGGTAGAATGCCAATTACAAATGAAGCATGGAGAAAACAAAGTACTACAAATATTTTCCTAGCAAATATCCTATCGATATAGTTAGGCTGTTCATAATTCTGTAAGACTTTGAAGATAGAAAAGGTCATAACCAATAATGTTGAACCACTGAGAATGGGAAATAAGAAATTGAAGCCTACCCAATCATAGCTGATCATGCTTATTATTGCGAGACTCATCATTGAAACAATACCTATAGTTATGGTCTTCTTTGGATTCAATATCATCGGCAAAGTCTTTCGCCCAACAATGAAGTCCCCATAAAGATCACGTATATCCATTATTGGATTAACACAGAAATACATGACAAAAAAAAGAGTGAGAATGTATAAAAGGGGTTTAGATATTACTCCAACAGCGCTTCCTCCAGCAAGAATGGCTAAAGCCACTCCAGTGGCAATTGTCAATTGTTTAAAGGGGAACTTACTTTTGAGGTGAAATAGCGAGGAGGAATATGTGAATCCAAGAATAAGACAAACAGAGATTAGAATAAAAAAATCGCGAGCAACAAGAACGCTGCTACAAAGGCTAATCATTATTGTACACAATATGAAGCCTTTAGCATGTCTTCTAGTGACAACTCCATTAAGTAATGGACGATCAATATGATATTTAGTACCAAGTTTCGCATTTTCTGTATCCTCTTTGATATCTTGGAGATCATTGTAGATATACACTGCAAAAGATGTTGCTGATATTGAGATTATTGATTCTATCATTAAAATTGTGTTTGGAAGACTTCTTAATGCAACGATCATTCCAATAAGTAAGGGTAAAGGATAAAGAATCAATAACCGCAGTCTCGAACGTACAAGAATCATACTAGAATATAGAAACTGCATTATCATCGAAAAAAGAGTCTATTTTAATACTACTATATATAACTAATGGGTGTTATATCGTGTATATAACTTAATATTGGCCAAAGATGCCAGTGGTCTAGCACACACTAAGCAATTTATTCTCTTTTTTTAATTTAACCCTAAAAAATACGTCATAAATATTGATAGACTGTAAGACTCATTTCCACTGAACCCCAGCAAACGTCTATCCTATCAAAGCTCACAAATACGCGCAATCGATCGACGTGCTGTATGCGCGTCCCTCCCAATAGGTAGATAAAAATCAAATAGACAGTCATATCCCATAAACCCTCCCAGAAAACAATAGAAGACTTCATTGAAATTTTATCATGAATAACTCTCCGTTTTCAATCCAATTCATGAGAATTCGAGTCCGTTTCAGCCTTTTCTTCAACCACGAAAACCTCGAAAAACCGTTGAACAAAAGAAAAAAGCTCGAAAATGCCACGTCAACCCCTTCACTATTTAAAACAAGAGAGCCTCAGCCTCAGATACACACCCACATAGATAAAACATTACTTCCAATCATTGTTGAGTGGGCAACATATATATTGAAGTAATAGTCTACTGAAAAGATTATCAGTCTTTTACCCCGCTTACATGTAGGTGAAATTACACGTTTAACATAATATCAGTAGAAGATACCATCCGCATTCCCCCTGATAAATTCAATGAGGCGATAGAGCAAGTAACATACCAAGGTTTAAGAACAAAATACGAGGGAATCGTTAGCAAAGAACTCGGCTTCGTAATCGCAGTGACAGGCATAAAAGTAAATCCCATAGGCAAAATAATTCCAGGAGATGGAGCAACCTACCACACAGTATCATTCACCCTCCTCAACTACTACCCCGAGATCCAAGAAGTGGTTGAAGGGGAAGTCGTAGAGGTAGAAGACTTCGGCGCATTTGTGAGAATAGGCCCAATAGACGCCCTCCTCCATGTCTCCCAAGTTATAGACGACTTCGTCTCGTACGATGAAAGACAGGGAGCCCTCACTGCTAAAGAGAGCAATAGAGTCCTGAGGCAAAGAGATATAATTAGAGCCAGGATAACGGTTGTGTCGTTCGCAAAAGGCGGCTCTTCGGGCAAGATAGGTATGACGATGAGGCAGCCATTCTTGGGCAAACTGGATTGGATAGATGAAGATATTAAAAAACTCAGAGCTCCCCCGAAAGGAGCATCTGAAAAGGCTGGAGCTGAGAGGAAGACTAAGCCGCTGGAGGCAGTTTAATGAGTGAAAAAGCCTGTAGAAACTGCAGACTAATAGTTAACACAAATTTATGTCCTGAATGCAAGACTGCCAGTTCCTCAGAGGAATGGGTTGGAGAGGCAATAATCCTAGATCCAAAAAACAGTCTTATAGCTAAGAGCATGGGTATAACCAAACCCGGTCGATATGCCCTTCGCGTCAGATAAAGAGTGTGAGATTCTTGAAAGTACTCCACCTGACAGAAGGAGTACGGATGAGAGTTAAGCATCCGCTTGGTACCTTAATCCTTGGCCAACCGGATGAGGCTATGAGGACTTTGAAGACAGCCCTCGAGAGGGAAAAACCCTCGAAGCTGATAGTAGTTGGCGACTTTGTGACCTTGAATACTATCAAGTATAACATAAGCGCTGACACGTACATTATTGATAACAAGGTCATGAGAAAACCAGTTGAATCGATTAGCATCGGAGATATGAAAATTCTCAGAGCACGCAACCCTCCCGGAGAGATAATCGAAGAGGCCTGGGAGGCCACTAAGAAGGTGGTTGAAGACTTTTCAAAATGCTGTCTTATCATCGATGGAGAAGAAGATTTGCTTACACTGCCCGCCATCAAATTTGCCCCCAAAAGAGCCATTATAGTTTATGGTCAGCCTCATGTGGGCATCGTCCTAGTCAATATTACAGAGAGCAAGAAAAAAGAGATAGACTTCTTAATCGAAAAGATGGAA
>JAUPKU010000039.1 GCA_030837285.1 Thermoproteota archaeon
GCTAGAAAACTCTTCAAGATGGGTAAGGAACTGATGGGAAAGAAGCCGAAGACGATAATCACGGATGGAAACCAAGTTTACCACGATGCCTACAACAAAGAGTTCTGGACAAGCAAGAATCCAAGAACAGAACACATCAATGCAATAAAGTTCTCAAGCAACAATAACAACAATAAGATGGAGAGGCTAAACGGAGAAATCAGAGACAGAGAGAAAGTCATGAGAGGACTAAAGACTAAGGACACGCCAACACTAAAAGGCTATCAAATTTACCACAACTACATCCGACCACACGAAGCACTAAAAGGCAAAACACCATCTGAAATGTGCGGAGTAAAAGTGAAAGGAGAAAATAAGTGGATAACCCTAATACAAAATGCGAGTAAATGTATCAAGTAGTCAGAGATGAGGGAGGCTGTTTTGGAATCCTAATAGGATTGAGCGCGATCAATGGGTCGCGTGTAAGTTTAAGCTTTGTTTTCACATTTTCTATTATATTCTTGACTGACGCTAATTTTGTAATGAAAGCCATAGACTGCAAATCGCGATTAGGATTAATCATGCTAAAAACAAGGATGCCCTGAAAAGTCGCATTTTCGTCTTTGGCAATTTCGAGTCCAATTTCATAAGCTCCTGCAAAATCAAAGGTTTCAATCGGAACAATACTAAGATGGAATAGCTAACTCGGTGTCGGCAGACATAGAAAAAACATAGGAATCTTGAGTTTCTAAGCTTTGTGGTAAATCAGAAGTCTGGTAGAATAATAGACCATCCGACGAAAAGTAACAGTCTATGTTATCCGACATCAAGGTAACAGTACCTACTAAAATAGAGTTTAAATAGTCGAATGATATCCTAAACTACAATACTGTAGAAATACTTTTTCTAGATTAATATCTGGAAAGATTTCTTCTAGTATATTTACCTAGTAGAGGTGAAAAGAATGAGTGAAAGAAGAAGTTTCGGCCCAAGAGAGATGCACAAAGCAGTTTGTGCGGATTGCGGGAAAGAGTGTGATGTTCCTTTTGTTCCAAAAGAGGGACGACCAGTCTATTGTAGAGATTGCTACACGAAGCATAGGAAATATTAGACCATGCTTGTAAGATAGCAGTTCACAATTTTCTACTTTTTATATTTCTCAGCTTTTTTCTGGCTGTATTCTACTTTTTTGTAGCTAGTATGAGGATGTACCTCATCTGGATAGCCCAGTCTTCCCCAGAATGCGTAGCCTTTAGGTACTTTGAAACATTCACCGGCATATTGCTTAGCTTCGTTTTTATCTCATACACGCAGTCAGAGGGTGTTCCCGATCTGGTAGTCCAGTCTTCTAGAGTGTAGACTCCTGGGATTAATTCAGAGTAGACAAGCTTCAGTCCTCCTCTTTCTAGAAAATTCGTCCATTCCTCTCTACCGTAATTTTTTATGTGAGATGGATCTCTCAGTCTGTCAATATTATCCATGTAACTCCTTGCCTCTTTACCATCAAGGCCGAGGATATCTTGGATAAGCAGTTTTCCGCCCTTCCTAAGTACGCGACTCATCTCAGCTATGGCAGCTCCCGCTTCTTGGATGTGGTGGAGGACTATCCTGCACGAAACCACATTGAAAGTTTTAGTTTGGAACGGCAAATTTCTGGCGTCAGCTAGGCAAAAACTCAGGTTGTGGAGTTTCCTCTCTTCTGCTAGTTTGCCTGTTTGGACTAGCATCTCAGGAGTCACGTCTAAGGCGACTACCTCTCTGACTCCCTTCGCGATGGCTGCTGTCATATGTCCTCCACCACACCCTACATCAAGGGCTTTCTCAGTTCCTCTTGGTGAGATAAGATTAAAGATATGATTGAGTGTTTCGGTGTCAGAGTGAGTTCTACTCTTTCGATACTTTTCAGCATTTTTGCTGAACTGGATACGCACCGCGTTCTTGTTTTCCAAAGCTAAGACGATTGATTACATCTAGCTTTACTTTAACTTTTCCCAGATGCTCTTCTTACTTGGATATGGGCTCCTCCAATTTTATCTTTTATTCATGTTTCAAACGCTATCGTCCTCAATTAATTTGAGGTATTAAACTAAAATCACTTTATAACTATGCTTCTGGAAGGAGATTGTATGATTAATACGGATGATATGAATCTTGAGAATGTATTCAAAATTGCGGGAGACGCATTTAAGGAACGGAAACTAGAGGACATAGTCGTCGCCTCGACGAGAGGTGAGACAGAGGTGGCTGCAGTTAGACTCTTCAAAGGCTTGAATGCCAATCTGATAGTAGTAGGTCACTCTATAGGCTTCAGAGAGGCCGATCAAAATGAGTTCAGCATTAAAGCGAAGAAGGAGATAGAAGAACTGGGTGGTTCAGTTCTCTTCTGAATGATGCCTTTTCATAACATAAACGACTCCAGCCAATCAAGGGTTGGCAACTCTGTTGAAAGATTTGTTTCGAATGCAATGAACGTCGTCTCGAAAGAGTCCAGAGATCTAAGAGGCATGAATTTCGCATCTGAGACTTTGATCGCAGACGCGTTACGTATGATGGTGCAGGGCACAAAAGTCTATGTTGAGATAGTTGCGATTACATGTGACAGTGAGCTCCTAGAGAGTAGAAAGAATGTTATTGTTATTGTTGGGACAGGTCATGGCGCTGATACGGTGCTTATCCTCAAAACAACAAACAGTAGAAGGTTGTTAGACACAATAGATTATAGATGTTATTGTAAAACCTCAGAGTCCTTAAGTGACTATCTAAGAGCAAGAATTAAGCAGATAGTTCGTTAAGGGACATAATGCTCTTGTTATTCTTTTATTCAATTATTCTCCTAAGGTAAGAAGTTCTATTTGAGGTTGGATTCAGTGGTCTTGTATGTTCTTCTTAGTGTGATGTATAGTATTGTCGCGTTGAATAATGCGCCCATAGCCACGCCATAGAATGGGAAGCGTGGATTAAGTCTCACTAAAGTTGGCATCATCGTTGAGAAGAAAATCTGACCTAAGTCAAAGAAAGTTATACGCAAGCCGAATACCCTTCCCCTCTCTTCAGTCTTAGTGATGTCTATCCAGAATGCTTCCAGAGATGGGTTAATTATTCCAAGGCTTAGACCAAGAGCTATGAATGCTAAAGCAAGGCTAACGAAGTCTGAGAGGAGGCTGAAGGAGTAGGCAGCTGCACCGTAAATGAGGAGGCCGAGCGTAATAGCGTTCCTCTTACTGAGATGTCTTGCGATAATGCCTGAAAAAAAGAACTGATTTAAGAAGAGGGCGATGGAATTAATGCTTGTGAGCAGTCCTATCTCCGCAATAGTTAAAAATAGCGTGTTCCGCCCATAATTGGGGAAGATCATCGCATTAAAGCTCCAGATGACTAGAGAAAAAAAGAATGAAACTATAAAGAGGATCAAATAGACCCTGTTCTTTAGGAAGACGCGATAATCCTGAAATAAAGAAGCTTTTTCACCTTTAGTTTGATCTCCAACTTTCTTTTGGTCTCTTATTGTCAGAATTGATATGACAAAAGCACTGGAAACAATTAATGCCGATGTGAAGAAGGACGCTCTCAACCCGAAATACTGAGCTATAAACGAGCCTAAAATGGGTCCCACAATATTGGAAGCCATCATAGAGCCATTCAACATCCCCGTGTATCTCGCCCTATCTTTGAGAGGCATATAATCCGCAGCGTACACGGCCACTCCTATATTCGTGACGGCAAAGCCTATCCCCGAGAGGACTCCCCCCATTAGAACGTCAATTGACGTCTGAGCAGTGGCATATCGGATGAACGCTGCAGTAGCACAGCCGAGGCCGCCTACCACCGTCACTCTTCTACCCACCCTATCTGCGAGTATTCCACTAGGAGTCTCAACAGACAGACGGGCTACACCTATCACACTCCACAGGGTTCCGAATAGAACAGGGGCTTCAAGTGTAGTCGTTAAGGTTTCAATCGATGTCGCATATAATGGTAGAAGAATGTTTATCGTCGACCATGACAAACCAAGGAGGAATAGGACGATGCATGCACAAACGAAGCCTCTCTCCAACCAACTAGTCTCCAACTTTTCTTTCTTAGAAACTTTTAGATGAGGAGAAATGGGATAGGCAATAATAAAGACTGCTGGTGATAATCATTACCTCATTTCTCTAAAATGCCTCAGCACAATTGGCATATTGTCTCGAAAAGAAAAAGTTGTATATATAAAACAAGTTAGACATAACGACTGGAACCTTTAATGGAATCTCAGAGCTTTCTCTTCTCAGGTTGAATAAAAATGGAAAGAGCATTCTGCTTGTCACCTTAATAGCAGGTGAATATTTACACAAAATCGGTATGAAAATTATGAAACATTTCTCTAGAAGAGAAAACCGCTATCTATAAATACTATCTTAAAATCCTAAGCTATAGGAACTAGGTGAATGTTTTTTGAATAAATTTAAAGACTTACACGACGGTTTAACTCTAGTTGTTCTTGCATTACTGTTTGCTAACTTCGTCAGCGTAGTAAACAATGTTTTGCCTTATGCATCAGCAGCACCAACGATCACCCTCAAATGGACTGCCTCTGTCTCTGGTGGCGGTGAAGCCCTTCTCACCGCAGATGTTAGATCGGACTGGCTTGGGGAAGAGGTTTTTCACGCAGGAGGTCCTGTTCAGCCCTCAGGAACACCTGGCAGTGTCCGCTGTTTTAGCGGTCAAAACGGCACTGAGATTTGGCAAACCGATATTTATGGAATAGGCGATACTGCGACTATGCAGATGGCTGATGTCGACAGTGATGGTAAACTAGAGATCATGGTTGCCTTGCAGCATCCAGGTGGTTTATACATCTTAAACGCTGAGGATGGAACCATACTCTGGAATGCGCCCGGCACCTACAATGGCAATGCTGGTTATTTCACTCCTATTGGTGGCCGGATTGATGGCAGCGGTGTAGTCGGAGACACAGATGGTGACGATCACCCAGATATCTTCATTGGCGTTATGGCTTATGAGGAGCAGCCTACTACGGGCAAAATAATCCACTATGAATGGAATGGAAGCACTATTGTGGAGCTTGGTCGTGTCCAAGTCTGGCATCCATGCGCTGGTGGGCTTTCTATGGGTGATACAGATAACGATGGTACTCCTGAGTTGTACATGAATGAGCGTGACGTTTACTTTGGCGATGGCAGCTGGGGACGCGGAACCACGTCTTTTACTGTCTGGAATGGCACTGATGATGTCTTTGTAAAGCGTTGGGACATCTATGACTGGGGTGCGAGTAGTGACATACCAATGCTGGCAGATGTTAACAAGGATGGTATTCTTGACGTTGTCACCACGAACCTCGGCCGCGGCATTATGGTTTTAAACTCAACTGATGGGCATCCATTAAAGAATACAGAGGGAACTACCCTCAAAGCCACAAACTTACCCATTCACGCCCATTACCAGGCATCAATCCTTGACATTGATGGAGATGGTAACCTTGAGCTTCTATGTGCCGATGGCTCCCAGAGTGGTTCCTATGGGACACAGGTTTTTGATCTGTGGAGTTGGAAGCTAGACGCGGACATTCCTGCAGGTTACAGTTTTAGGGGACCGAGCATCGGCGAGGTGACAGGCGACGGACAGATGGATATTATCGTCATAACCTTTGACTATCTGACAAACACTAACACCGGCACGATTCAGATTTATGATCGGAACTACCAGCTTGTTGAAACGTCGTACACTACGTTAACTCATCGAGCTATAGGCTCTGTAGTTCAAGACATAGACCGCAACGATAATGGATTAAATGAATTGCTTGTACTTACTCAAGGCGCAATAATCTACGCTTTTGATACGCCTGGTCTGTCTCAGGAGAAACAGGGTTTGCCGAGAGCGAGGAGTGAGGTTCACTTCTTTAGCGAATCTAGATTAGGAGCTGGTGTCTATGTTCCGTACGAATGGCCGTGGTCAGACATCACATCTACTACCCCTGCCCAGAATGCTATGGGAGTCTCAACGAGTATATCTTCTCTATCGTTTACGCTGGATCACCCGTTGGGTGAACTGATGGATTATGTGGTTACAAGTAATCCAGACATTATCTCTGGCTCAGGCAGCGCCAACAATGTAGGTAATGGTCCCAAGACAGTAACAGTTGATGATCCGCTTGATGAAAATACAACCTACCATTGGACAGTAACCGTTACAGATGACTCTAGTCACGTTACAATTAAAAACTACTGGTTCACCACCGGCCCATATGTTCCTAATAGTCCTCCAGTTACTCAACCAGGCATAACTGTTGGAAACACGATTCTTGATGACCTTACGGTGTATAACCAGACTACCACAGATGCCAACGGGGATCTCGTCACGAACATCTACAACTGGCAGAAGAACGGCGTCTCAATCACAAACATCAATCTTCCCTTTGAAACAAGAACAGATCCACAGGACGAGTACAGTGGACTAGCCGTAACAAAAGACTACGCATACGGCGCCACTGGAACCGTATTCGGCGCAACATGGGTTCCCAATGGAAAGGTTGGTGGTGCCTACTCGTTCGATGGAAAAGACTTTATAAGAATTCCACAGCCATCTAACACAAGCAACAGATATGATGGCAACGGTAATTGGACATCGATGGCAGTTGAGAGTTGGGTACAGGCTGGGGTAATGTCCAGCACGGAACGGTTGATCGTGAAAAAGAACCTATATGACAATAATATGTCATATAGGCTGGATGTCAGCAGAACTTCTAGTGCTCTCGCATTCACGTGGCGAGTCGGCGTTATAAA
>JAUPKU010000007.1 GCA_030837285.1 Thermoproteota archaeon
CGAATCAGCGTGGACATTCCAGATGAGTTGGAGAAGGAACTTAGGTTCAAGACGATCGAGAGATTTGGTGGCAAAAAGGGTGACTTATCCAGAGCCGTCGAAGAAGCCGTAAAAGTATGGGCCGGCAAAAAGGGTAGACTCGTAGAAAATTCTTCTACAAAAAGACAATATGTATTGAAACAAGAAGGGAATAATAAATGAGCATATCTCTTAAGACAAAAGATTCAGTCAACGAAGACAAAGAAAATGAGCTAATAACCGAATTATATGAACATTTAAGCCAAATGGGTATGAATGCAGCAGTAGTTGAATCAGGAAGCCCTGAAAATGTTGGAGGGTTAGTCACCTTTGCCTTAGGCTGCGTCAAGCTCGAAGGCAGAAACATCGACTTAGTACAGGTGGAGAGGAGCAGCGTAGCTGCTTTACAGCCAAAATTGGAGCCAGGTAAAAGCGGGTATACAAGAGAGAAAGGACAAGGTAGTACACGATATGATTATCACTATGTGGTACGCGCGAAGGTGGCAGGTCTAGAAAGTAAGCTGGAGGCAGTGTTAACACCGATTGAAAAACGAAAAGGCCTCTTTGGCAAAGAATTTGTTGGCTTTCAATGGAAAGGTGGATATCTCGCACAGTTGTTAGACGGTGACTCCGTCCTGAAAGATATGTTACTTAAAGAAGGATTTCAAGGACTAACAATAAAGCCTGAAAATGAACATCAGTGTGTTAGGATCACTCCACCGACAGGGGCAGTAACAGCCGCACGCTTTGATTTTGACCAATACCATCCTTTAGTTATAGGAAGGAAAGCATTTCCAACTCAAGGAGCCTTTGAAGTCTACGATAGAATAGCCCAGCGCATACGTGGTATCACAAGCGCTCAAGTCTAGTATTGCTCTGAAAAACCAGTTTAAATAAAGAATAATTGAACCAAGAATTAAGAAATAACTAAGAAATAAATGAATTATAAATTTAAAGAGGTTGTTAATATGACAGAAGCATCACTTGCAAATATAAATGGCCAACAAGTATTGGTACTAAGAGAAGGGACAAGTAGAAGTAGGGGAAAAGAAGCTCAAAGAAACAACATTACGGCTGCTAAAGTTGTTGCCGAAAGCGTCAAATCATCACTCGGCCCATTGGGCATGGATAAGATGCTCGTTGATGGCTTAGGTGACATTACCATAACTAATGACGGACATGAAATTCTCAAGGAAATGGATATTCAACATCCCGCTGCGAAGATGATGGTTGAAATCTCCAAAATAACCGACAGTGAGGTCGGCGATGGAACAACATCTGTTGTAGTGTTCGCTGGCAAGCTCCTTGAGAAGGCAGAAACTCTCATAAATCAGAATATCCATCCAACAATCATTGTTGATGGCTTCGTAGATGCCACTGCCCAGGCTATTGAAATCCTAAACGCAATTGCCATAAAAGTTTCTTCAACAGACAAAGATATGATGAAGAAAGTTGCAATGACTACTATGGCGGGCAAACTAGTTTCTGAAAATAAAGAATACTTAGCCAATCTTGCTGTCGACGCTGTAATGATGGTAAGCCAGAAGACTGAGGAAGGATACAAAGCAGACATCAATGACATAAAGGTTGACAAGAAAGCCGGAGGATCAATGGGCGAGACGAAACTGATAGAAGGACTCATACTTGATAAAGAAGTAGTTCACCAAGGTATGCCTAAGCGAGTTGAAAACGCCAAAATTCTCTTAATTAATACAGCTCTTGAGATAGAGAAGACTGAATATACTTCAAAAATAAATATTGAAAGACCTACAGAAATGAAAGCCTTTCTAGACGAAGAAGAGAATATGCTGAAAGCTATGTCTGACAAAATTGTTGCTACAGGAGCTAATGTACTGATTTGCCAGAAGGGTATAGACGACATTGTACAACACTATCTTGCAAAGAAGGGAGTCCTAGCAGTCAGAAGAGCTACTGAATCGAGCATGGAAAAGCTTTCAAAAGCCTCAGGAGCGAAAATTGTCATAAACATAGATGACATATCACCTAAAGACTTAGGCCACGCCAAACTTGTAGAAGAACGAAAAATCGAAGAAGACAAATGGGTATTTATAGAAGGATGTAAGAACCCACGGTCAGTTAATATTCTAATTAGAGGTGGAACTGACAAAGTCATAGATGAGGCAGAACGCTCATTACACGATGCCTTATGCGTCATCCGCGACATTGTTCAGAGACCATACGTTGTTGCAGGCGGGGGTGCACCTGAAGCCGAGATAGCTTCAAGACTTAGGAAATGGGCTGAAAAACTCCGTGGAAAAGAGCAGCTGGCTGCATTGAGCTTCGCAGAAGCTATGGAAGTGATTCCCACGACTTTGGCTGAGAACTCTGGACTGGATCCCGTGAATGTACTAGTAGCAATGAGGTCTCAACACGAGAAGGGTGAGATTTGGGCTGGAGTTGATGCATTCGAAGGAAAGGTTACTAACATGGCAAAACTCAATGTGTACGAGCCATTGGCTGTGAAGGAGCAGATAATAAAATCAGCCAGCGAAATTGCGTGCATGCTTCTAAGAATAGATGACGTTATAGCAGCCAGCAAAAGAGGAGGAGGACCATCGCCTCCTAGACCACCGATGGGTGGAGAGGAGCCAGAGTACTAAATTACCCACTTTTTTGTTTTCTTTTTTTCTACTATCTTTAGAGTTTCACAGAATTTGAATGGAAGCCTGCATGAACGAATGAATTTGACGGTAAATTCTGAAAGAGTCATAAGGCGCCAGTCATTGAGAAATGACGCTTGTAGAGGTTGTTCTTATAGAAGGAGTACTTACTGTTGGAGGCAATGTCCCTATAACGTTTGGCGGAGGGGACAAGCAACAAGGGAATAGACTGAGGTTTTAAAGATTAAGAAACTCCAGTGGAACTAGACCCTTAGAAATGGATAAGTACTTGAAGTCTTGTTTAGATTGATAAGATTTTGATGGGAAGTAATCTCTTGGTAAAAGCAATTTTTCTTGGTTATTGCGGTGGTCTACGTACCATGCAAAACAAACAGATTCTAGTCAGGATAGACCAGATTGACAATGAAAATAAGGCTGCAAAGTATATTGGGAGAAAAGTCACATGGAAGACGCAGAGAGGGAACATTATAATAGGCAAGATTGTCAGCCCCCGTGGTGGAAATGGTGTGTTGAAGGCAAGGATGAGGAAGGGTTTACCTGGACATGCAGTTGGAAAAGAATTGAATATTATTTAATCAGATTAGTGTTGCCTTAACCAGAACCCTCCTATACCCTGAGGACTTACTATTATTCTGAAATTGAAGAGATTCAATCTGTTTTTAATCAATGCTAACGCTTTAGGGAAAATATGAAATAAGAAAATCTGCTAGTTCTTCAAGATTCTAGATGGGCTATATTCATTTAGAACACAATACTCAAACTGTAAGTCACCAAAAAATAGTCTTTCATGATTTTTGGAGTAGCACACTCTATTTTCTTCAGAGCTAGATATATAGTTATTACTTACGTGCTGCTAACTTCGTATGATTGTTGTATCAGTTCCATAGCATAGTCTATTTGGTCTCTATTTGTTATCTCAAACTCTTGTTCTTGTCCCTGCTTGAAGAACCAGAGGTCAAAGATAGTGGCAGCACCAGTCCATTTCTTGGGGTCTTTAAATGTGTTACGGTCTACTCGTATCCTAATTCTTAAAGCCTTTTTTGTAAGTAGAAAAACTACAAACAGAGACTTCGTACTTGGACTGCCTTTGTAGTAACCATAATATCGTCCAATAAGTTTGGATTTAACTCCACCAAGCCCAATTACTCTAACTTCAATATCTTTTACTATGTCCTTTAAGTTCTCATCAATCCCTGCTAACATCTTTTGCCAACTTTGATAATCCTCAGGCAACTTCTCCCCTTCTTGCCTCTCACATTCTCTCTACTTGGGAAACTCTAGAGTACTACATTGCTTCAAACAGTTCATCAGAGCATGTGCTTGTATAGGATTCATATTATCTCAGAATTGATTTCAGGATGGGAACGAATTGTCAAAGTCAGACAATTTTGATCATCATTAAGTAATCTTGTAACATACTATTTACCTGCGAACTAATTCAATTAAATACTATCGGTTGATAGATTAATGGTTTTCTGTATGATGGAGCTCGCTTTCTCCTATATTTATTAAAGATTCTTTATCATTTGCTTGAAAAGACAGACTTCAGCTACTCAAACCGGCGCTTCTTAAAGCACGCGCTTATGTAAAAAAAGATGAAATTTGGAGTTTCACGTGTGATATCTCAAGTGTGTTATAGGTTCAAATCTCTCCCTAGGTACAATATTTTCTCTGTACATTCCATTATTTCCTTTCTTTTAAATGTCGATAGATGGTTTAAAATTGAAACTGGTCGATGGAAGTTGGATATTTACTATTCCTTTATAAGTGTCAGTGGTCAAATACTTTACAAAGTTTTCTTTATTCTCTTGGCCTCGGCCTTTTGGATTCAGATTACTTTTATGTTGATATTGGGAGTTGAGTTGAATGTGTATATTAAGGTCTAATATTGTCGGGAATTGCAAGATGTGTAAATCATCGATACGTCCTCACTGTACTTTGAAGAGGAAAGGTGCTACAAAGACTTACACAGATAACAAAACTCCTTCTAGAAAGAGAGAATAGAGCGTGATTGATTGGGAAAGAGAAAGGTAGTAAACGAGTCTGGAATTGATGGGGCTTTTGCACATATACCTCAGAGGGATGAGATTCTAGGTATATCGGAGAGGCTGCTTGGCTACGATCGAATTTTAGTTAGGTGCCAGGATGGTGCTACTCGTCTTTGCAGAATCAGGGGGAAGATGAAGCGAAAGGTCTGGATAAGACCTAATGACATCGTTTTAGTGTCTCCATGGGACTTTCAGTCGGACACTCGGGGAGACATCGTTTGGAGATACAAGGGAAATGAAGCTGACTGGCTGAAAAGCAGTGGCTACTTGAAGATGTAAGACTTTCAAGACAGACTTAAGTTTAGTTTGGGGGCCTCGATTTGAAGATAGCTAGGTATTGCTCGGACGAGCCATATAGGGGTCGTCCTAGAGGTCGCCATTCCTCTTCTTCCTCGTTTTCACTTTGCTCAGTTGCTCAAGTCGCTGCGAAATACAGTATGGAACCTAGTTCACTACTTGATGCATTCACAGAAGCTTGGCTGCATAAAGAGTTCCAGTATGACAAATTGGAGATTGTTTGCCGAGGAGTGGATAACGACTTCGCCAACTTTCTGATAACTTGTGGCGATAAAGTAGTTTGCCAGTTCCCCGTAGGAATAGAAATCCTCCAGGAACCAGAGATTTTCAAACCCTACATTCCAACTATTCCAGTTCCAATTTGTAAAGACGATTCAATAAAGAAATCAATTTCTGACCTAAGAAACAACATGCGAGCCGTCACCGTAAAAGGAAGAATCTTAGAGATTCCTCAAAAACGGTTAGTAGACACAAGATTTGGAGGGTATGCTTTCGTTTCTAATGTCCTACTTGCCGATGAGACTGGTACTATAAGGTTCAGCTTGTGGAACAATCAGATTGACGAGGTGGCTGTGGGCGATACAGTGAGCATAGAAAAGGCTTCCGTTACCTTGTTCTGCGGTGAGCCACATTTGAAACTCGGCAGAAGTGGAACAATGAGCATCGACTCTATGACTAGAGAACAACTGATTGTCTAGAACTGGGGACTTATCCAAAAAAGAGACCTGCAAAATGAGTAATGAGTAGCGCACGTATACTTCTACCATATAGAGTTCAGTATTTGTGCTAGAAAGAGCAATCTGTTAAATGTCTTCGCCACAGTACGGGCATTTTTTGATATTCAAAGGTCGACTGGCGAGATTTTGTCCACATTTCTTACAGATTCTCTTATTCTACTTGTTTTTTAGAATGTATCCTTCCTATTAACAAGACCGCACTCATTGCTATCAGCGGCAGAGTCAAGGGTCTCCAACGAATAAGGCTATATCCTAGATTGCCGCTCCAACCAATGCTATCATATTCCATCATTCCTTACAGACGCACCCAGTCATAGATACTTTAAGGGGACATATAAGAGAGAGCGGTCTAGGACTTGCAAATGCTTGTGTGTGAGAAAAATTTGAATTATGTGTATAAATTATCAGGTCGAGATATACTTGCATATCTAAAAATCTGGCGGGCATGCTATTCGACTATTTATTCTTGTGTTGACGTGTCTTAACTCAATTGTCCGATTTCGTCATGTATTGCTGGAAGCCCTCAACATGGCTCAAGTACTTTAATCCTTTTTCTGTGGTTTTGAAGGTCTTTTTGTCGCTTGGACCCTTTATCAGATCATTTTTGTTTAGTATCTCTAGGTATTTATCTATTAGTTTGAAGTTCAAGTTAGTTCGATATACGAGATGTGATTTTCTCACTTCATTTCTAGCAACTTTCAAAATTTCCGCTGATATTTCAACATCGTTTCTTTTTCTGTTTGATTCAGACATCATTTGTTCTCAACCTCATTTAATTGTTAAAAAGTTAAACAGTTTAAATTATATATCCGTTAGGAATAATCCGTAAGTATCTATTATTGAATGAACAAAATCTATATCAGCATTAAAGAAATAATATCCATCAATCGACAAGCATCTAAATCAAAACGGAATGTCGAAAGGGCTAATAGCACATTTTGCCTAACTTGCGGAAATAATTTTTAAGAAAATTGATCTGAAAATGCCATAAAATGTAAGTTTCCATGTTCAATAGCATTCCATTTGTAGAAATACTAGAAAGTCTTTGAAGAGATCCTACTTGTTTCTTTTTAGCAAAGCGCGCTCGCAGTTATCAGAATAAGATAGGAAAGTCTTAGGAGGCTATCGGAATTTACTTAAGAACTTAGTATAAGAGAAAATTGAGAAGGTATCAATAGTAATAATTAAAGATGAAACCATCCTTCCTCCCATACTACAAAGTTGAAAAGAGTTCTTGCTAGGGGCGCATACTAAAAATCTAGGAAAATGAATTCAAAACTGTAAAGAACGCTGTTTATCCTAATTAAAAAACTCAGGGGTTTCAATAGAGTGCTGCTGGGTGATAGACTTTCTCACAGACTTTAATTTTACCTAGTTTCTCATCAAAACAATTTTTACAAAGCCATCCTTCATCTGAAATAAGACCAATAGCCTTCTTTCCGCAATGACATTGATGATTATCCATACTTTTTCAATCCGCTAATACTATATATTTGTCATCAATAGTCTGCCTATATATCATATTTATGAAGTCTAAAAATGGATGAAGGATCTATAACATACTAAGTACTTAACCTCATTCCACTAGCAAGAAAACCCATATGTCACTCTCATTTTTTCCAAGGCATATCAAAGAATTTTTAGTATTCTATCCTCTGTATTGCTTAGTTCCTTACTTTCCATTATAATGATCGTATAAAAGTATCCGATGTTTTTTCCATGTTTTCCAGAATTGGTTTTACATTCTGCTTTGGTGTTGATCCAAAACCACAGTCAGGATGTAAGTACACAATATTTTCTACACCCACGATCTTTGAGATTCTTGTTAGTCTTTCCAAGGCTATCTTCTCATCTTCAACAATCAAATTAGATATAAAGCCTGCACCTAACCTTTTATGATGATCTTCAAAATCCTTCCTTTTGATTATCTCGATATTTCTTTTTTCTTCCTTTCCACTAAACCCGAAACTTAAAACGCCGACATTCAGATCTAACAATTCACCATAAAGTTTAGAATTGTTTATTGACCCGCATACATGGAGACTCACTCTGTCTTCATTTATCAACGAGTCATGAATGCCTGAGAGAAGCTCGTTTACGAATTTTTTAGCAAATCTTGGTGATACAAACCTAGCTGATAACCCAGGTTCGTCTATCTGAAGGTAAGCACCAATATCAAGAGCTTTCTGTGCTAAAGGCAAAAGAGCTTGGGACATGTCCGAGTAAATTCTCTCGTCCCTAATGCCATCATAATAATTTAAACCGTTCATAACGGAGCTGAAGCCCAGAGTTATCGGGCCTGTGAGAGTTACCTTAATTCCTACATCTGTTCTTCCTAGACTGTCCAGATAGGATTTTACTTTTTTGTAATCTGAGATCTTATAGAAGTCTTCCAGTTGAGTCATTGGTCTGATTTTTCCTGCAATTCTTAGTTTACCATTTGTCTTCTCCAGTCCAGGAATTTGCTCGAAGTATTCTATCATGTTTCCTCTCTGCTCGCCATCAGTTACTACATCGATACCGTATTCTAGTTGCAGATCAACAACATTCCTGATCGCTCTTTCAAGAAGCATATTTTCCTCTGGTGGAAAACTTCCGACAACCGTTCTTTTCATTCGCATACCCATAACTCGCCTCCCATACGATTAAAACTTTTATCAACAGTTGGAGTTATACATATCCGCTTTCAGATCTTTTATTTAAATCATCCACACTATCTGCTCACTGGCCTTCATAGCCGCATTTCTAAATGACACAAAGCTACAGCCAATTCAAAATCATAATAAAAATATGTCCGAGAGGATTCTTGTTATTTCCAGCTTGTCCATCCTAAAAAGAAAAGTCTTAAGGTATTCTCGGCTTTGCTATGATCTCTCTTATCTCTAGACTTTGGAACTTTCTTGGATAGGACGGCTTAACGACTACAGCAGTATCAGCACCTTCACCTGTACCAGCTATGGCTATTACCTCCTTGTCGACATCTATAAGTCCAGCGTCAGCTGCCATCATTACAATCTCTACACACACTTTCATGCCTTGACTGAATCGGTAGAGGGTTTCCCTGACAACTTCCTCGATAGAGGTTCCACCATTCTTCTCTATGAAAGCAGAGGAGACGTTATCACCCAGAGAGTGAAGACAAGTTAGTACCCTGATTCCTTTTACTATAAGTTTCTTGCGCTCCTCTTCCGTCATCACCCATCCCTCTTCCCCGAATGACGAGGAGATAGTAATAGCGACTATGTTTTCTTTCATTTTTTGAAAGGCTTCGGCAACTTTGAGGGCTGTTCCACCGTGACTCGATGCCACTACTACGTCTTTTATTCCTAATTCTTCAGCCCTTTTTCTAGCAGCTTCAATTGTTCTATTGGTGTTTGAGACTCCTTTCTTCTCAAAATAGATGATGTTCTTTTCCAATCAACATTCACCATTATGATTATTCTGGTACTTACAATATTTAATTACCCATATCTTAAATAGCAATAATAATTTGGCATTGGTCGAGCGTGAATACTTAATTCCTATTCATTAACCATTTATGACATGAAGTTTAATTCTTCTCTCAGGTGAAGGATTTGGACTTGATCTCCTTAAGCGATAACAAGTACAATACAGCAGTTCGACAGTCAATACTCAGAATAGGAAAAAAGTACAATTTAGACATACATCTTCTGGCTGAGGCTTTTGTCGCAGCTTATAGAAACAATATTTCTCACTTCGGAAATCTAGCCATTCAATGCAGAATAATAAACAAGGATTCCGCTTCTTTTCTTGTTACAAGTCATAGTATAATAGTCTCACAGTTTCCTATTAAATTAAAGAGTTTGAAATTGTGTATAAACCCTTAAAATACGGGCTTTTAAGCTGCCTTCGTTGATTTCTTTTTAGAATCTTAGGTGAGTGGTCATCATAAGTTAGAACGATCGCACTTTAAGCAGGGAATAGAATGCGTCTTTGTATATTAGTATTAGATATATCCTTGGAGATGTTTTGAGAGAATTATACAAACAAGTCAAAACTGTTTATATTGGATGAATCAGAGACAAATCAAGCTTGACTAAAACAGAAGAAATATCAAAATAGATGATATAGAAATGCTCCAAAAGGCTCGCGAAGAGACTCAAGCCAGTCACAATTATCATATCAAATACCATAGTAGGGCATGCTGTGAAAATGATAAAACACAGCGGTCAACCCTACATCAGATATTTTTGTAGTCACGACAAATACAACAATAATTGATTGTTAGCATATCTCTTGTGAAGACAGAAATCGTAACTATTTTCAGCTTCAGCGTCTGTGACATATTAAATATGAGTGTGCCTTCATCTAGACTCTTTTTTGATGAGAAACTTACTAAAGCTGTTAAAGTTTTTTTTGGGAGACTTGGATTCTTGTCATTTCTTTGCTAGAGCGAATATTGGCAATGCCGCAAGTTGTAGAATCATTGAGAAGATAATAATATTGAACAGCGAGATTTCATATAAGAAATCCATTAATATTTAGCCAAAATAGTGAAACTTGTGACAAAAACCTATCTACATTATTCACACGAAATATCTCAGCGCAATACCCAACAAAGAAAATACTAAAAATTGGGGCGCATGAGGTTTTATCTTTAAGGCGAGCGTACGCTATTTAGCCAATTTAATAAAACTTGGGATTCTTATATTTTGACTTTAGCTTGCTCTAACACAAAGAACCAAGGAATTTTGCGCGCGCTAGATATTCTTCCAGTAAATCATCCGAACGACAACTATCAGCTAGGCTAGACAAACGCTACGGAGCTGATTAATGAGCAGGTCGTTACTCTGAGACTTTTTAAAGCGAGCGCTATTGTTTTAGGATTTCCTCTTCTTCTAAGCTGTGAGAATTTCATGGACTACTTACTGACTTGGTAGTGCAAGAAAGTGTCTACCTCTTATTCATCCACTCAAACTATCAACCCCAAGTAACTTTATGCGATAGTCAAAACGACCGCTACAGCAGGCCAATTAGATTATCGACATCTATATAGAAATGGTCAAGCAAGCTAAATCTAAGCGCACGCTAATTCTTATCCAGCTTTCTTATCCGACTCTCTTAAGCATCCTCAGAACTAGAAATGTAAGCCATCTTGATGGCTGTTTCTTCTGCCCGAAATCCCAGCCTTTCCACACTATCCATTCTGATTCAGGTGTGTGTCGTCCCTCACTATCAACTTTAGATTTTATTACTTCCACCATTTCCCGCAGTCTGCTGTCATTTCGAAGCCAATTGAACTGAGACAATACATCTAAGACGTGTACTATGTCATACCAGACGAATGGGGCTTTAGTCTTTCTAAAGTCTGTTCCCATATAGAACATGTAAGGATGTATCTCCCTACTTTTCTCCCACAAGTTCAATATGCATTCCGCTCCAACACGCCCTTCCTTAGTGTCCCTCCACTCGTCTAACTGCGACAGCATCTTCAGCATCACCAGAGTAGCATAAGGGCAAGGATCATCTTTTCTTCCAGGCCCCCTGAACTTACCCATTTCCTTAGAAACAATACAAGGCCATCCGTTCTCGCGAACAAGACCAACCAGATACTTCACTGCCTTCTTGACCTGCTCATCTCCCCCAAGTCCAAACTTAACCAAAGAATAGATGATGACTGGAGCATCACATAAAGCCCAAGCCCGCTCGTCTCTACCCGAGCCTCCAAAATGCTTGGCAACATTCATCGGTAGCTGAAAAGGCCCCTCTTCAGACTTGTGTTCATACACCTTTCTTATAATTTCCTCAACAGGTGAATCATCAATCTTAAAGCCTAAATCCGCGATAAACGAAAGTTTATGAAAAGGCTGACTTGCACTTCTATGACTATTCAGGACCGTACATGGCCAACCCTTCAGTTCTCCTAATAATGATTGAACTTTCGGATGACCAATCATTTCCTTCCTTGCACGAATTACCGTGGCTTCATCTTCGTTTTGTTCCAGCAAGTCCACGCGGGTTCTATATTCGACCCAGGGTTCACCCTCCAAAAGCCATTTGATCATCTTCTCCATTAGATTACCTCAGTAACGCCTCTTAGTTCTAACGAAAGCCTAAGGACTTATCCTTGTAGACAATGAATAATAGGCGTAAGTGTCTTAAACCGTTTTGTCCTCTTGTATGTAATAACGCTGATTAAATAGAAGAGCGTAGTTTGTGACTGCAATCCTTTGTCCTCTGACAATGTCCTCTCATTCACGAGTAGGGACGAATGGCGAAGCTGGCTGGAGAAGAATCACTCCACCGAGGATGAAATCTGGGTTTACATACTGAGAAAACATTCTAATGAAGTTGGTCTTATGTTAGAGGAAGCTGTTGATGAGGCGATATGCTATGGATGGATTGACAGTAAGATGAAGAGTCTTAATGGAGATAAGTTCGTTTTAAGATTCTGCAAACGTAAGCCAAACAGTTACTGGTCTAAAATCAATAGAAACAGAGCTGAGAAGATGATAGAGTCGGGCAGGATGTCTGAAGCAGGTTTAGCCAGTGTTGAAGCGGCTAAGAAGACTGGAATATGGTATAATGTGTATACCTCTAAAGTCAGTCCCACCGTCCCAAAAGATCTTGCAGAAGCATTAAGGCTGAATCCGCCATCAATGGATAACTTTACGAGCCTATCAAATACTGCTAAGCTTCAACTCATTGCATGGGTTGAAGAAGCAAAAAAACCTGAGACTAGAAAAAAGAGAATTAACGAATATGTAAAAAAAAGTATTACATGATAAAGAGAAAAGAAGAGAGGTTTAAGCTGGTTCCTTGTAACCAACTCTCTCTTTTATTGCTTGTACTGATTCTGGGTTCTGCAATGTTGTTATGTCGCCAACAGGCGCGTTCTTTATGAGGCTCTTAAGTATTCGACGCATGATCTTTCCGCTTCTAGTCTTGGGTAGGTCTTCTATAAGGACATATTTCTCGGGTCTTGCAATTGGTCCGATCATCTTGTCGATGTACTTCCTTAGTTCAGCCTCAAGCTCCGGCGTGTAACTGTATCCAGATTTTAGAATGATAAATGCAACTGGTGCCTCTCCCTTAATCTCATGTGGAGCTGCTACAACAGCGCATTCGACAATTGCGGGATGCTGTGTAATAGCGTTTTCAATCTCAGCTGTTGATACTCTGTGACCAGCTACTTTCATCACATCATCCACTCTGCCGGTCAGCCTAATATCTCCCAACTTATCATAGACGAATCCACCGTCGCTTGTATAATAGATGTTTCCGCCGTAGACGCTCCAATATGTCTCTTTGAACTTGTCAGGGTCCTTCCAGATTGTCCGTATCAGACCAGGATTGAACGGCGAGTTCTGAACGAGGTATCCTCCTTCGCCTATTTCCGTTGGCTTTCCCTCCTCCGTCAGAATGGAAAACCTTATGCCTGGAATCGGTCTGCCAGCGACTGATGGTATGTACGGGCCTATTCCTGGTAGGGAGTGTATTAGTGTTCCCCCTGTCTCAGTCTGCCACCAAGTGTCAATTATTGGGCATCTTCCCCCCCCGATAACTCTAAAGTACCACAACCAAGCTTCCTCATTTATGGGTTCGCCTACTGTGGCTATTAGTCTGAGGCTTGTTAAATCATGCTTTTTAGGAAGTTCGTCGCCTAATTTCATTAGCATTCTGATAGCTGTTGGAGCCGTATAGAATATTGTGACACCATGCTCCTCAATTATCTTCCACCATCTATCTGGAGCAGGATAATCAACCGCACCTTCATAGACAACTATTGTAGCGCCATTCATGAATGGACCGTAACAGTTGTATGTGTGGCCTGTAACCCATCCCACGTCTGCGGTGCACCAGTAGATGTCTTCATCATGAATGTCGAAAGCCCATTTCGTCGTCCAGTAAGCCTGAACCGCGTAGCCACCCACATGATGCTCTACTCCCTTCGGCTTTCCAGTGCTTCCGCTTGTGTACAATATGAAGTTCAAGTCTTCAGAGTCCATCTCTTCCGGAGCACATTTTGCATCTGCCTTCTCCATCAATTCGTTCCACCATAGATCTCGCCCACTGACAAAGTTCACGTTTGTACCGAGCCTCTTAACGACGATTACATTCTTCACGCTCGTCCCTTCGATACCTAAGTCCGCATTAGCCTTAAGGTTGACTCCTTTTCCTCTATAGTAGTAGCCGTCCGCAGTGATCAAGACTTTAGCTTCAGCATCTATCAGTCTCGTCTTTAAAGCTTCACCACTGAAAGCTGAGAACACAACACTATGTGCAGCACCGATTCTTGTGCACGCCAACATCGCGATTTGGACTTCTGGAATCATTGGAAGGTATATGCCAACGCGATCTCCTTTCTTTACACCCAGACTCTTCAGCACATTTGCGAATTTGTTTACTTCTCTGTATAAGTCATAGTACGTCATCACTCTGCACTGCTCGTTGAGTGGCTCAGGCACCCATATCATAGCAGCCTTATTCCTCTTCCATGTGTCTAAATGTCTGTCAAGCGCATTGTAAGAGATGTTTAGCTTTCCGTTTACAAACCACTTGTAAACAGGGATAGAAGGATTCCACGAGTAAGTCTCAGTCCACGGCTTAAACCAGGTTATACCTTCCTTTGCCAAGTTATCCCAGAATGCAACTGGGTCTTTTGAAGCAATCTCGTAGATCTTCGGATCACTTACATTCGCCTTCTTCTTTAACGCCTCAGAAGGCCAAAAGACATTCTTCTCTACCGGATCAGCTACAACCCATTGAACTCCTCTATCAGACATCACGTCAGACATGTTACAATACCCCATTTCTAGAATTGTAACAGCCTAAGTTTTGGCTATTTAATAAAGTTAACGATAACTAGTACTACCATACTATTGCCGTACTATGGATGTACTTACCCATCAAATCGAGAGAGTTAGGTCTTTTCTATCTCTGCATTTTACTTTTTCCGCTATCCCCTAGAAAAGTATGTTGCGGGATTTCATGTTTTGTTCTAGTGTAGACCGCTTGTTGCGGAAAACTCTTTCTAATAATGTGATTTGAGATGAAAAGTGAATAAAAAAAGAAATATTATATTTCTTATTGGTTTTCGAGTTTTATTCAGCTGATTTTGGAGGTCTAAGTAATATGAAAGCAACAATTATCCCAACTATTGCTAAGCCTGCAACAACTGGGAAGACGTTGATGTATTTGCCGAATATGTCTTTCATCTGAGTCGCAAGTAGATTCCCTGTTACTGCTCCAACACCATAGGCAGTGAAGACCAATCCATAATTGCGAGGGTAGTCTTTAGTACCGAAGTAAGTTGCTGTTGCTGTAGGAGCGATAGCAAGCCAACCGCCTAGACATAGCCAGAGTAATGCAAAACTTACTGTGTATAATACTATCGATGATGGAAACATATACAAAATCAGAGAAGCAATTGTGATGAGGATGAACGATAGCATGGCAGTATTTCGCGGCTTGAACTTATCTGTTATTGAGCCAAAGATAGGCCTTCCGAACCCGTTGCATGCAGCAAATGGTATAATAAGGGTCGTCATCAAGGCTGACGCATCAGCAGATGCCATGCCGGCAGATGCAGCTACTTCTAGACCTACGTTTTTTGCGATGCCAATGGCCATAAGTCCTGAAAGTGTTCCTATCGTGTAGCAGATCCAGAGTCCAAACAATGATTTCGTCTTTACCATTTCTCCTCGAGTGAATTCCGCCTTAACAACAGAGCCTGTCTTAGGTGTAGGTGGCACATAGCCTTCAGGATGCCATCCCACTGGAGGAAACACCAGTGCTGTAGATAGGATAATAATTATTATCAGAAAGATTATGCCAAATATGCGAAATGTGTTCAGTATTCCACCATAATTCGCAGTTAAGAAATCAGCTATTGGTCCAATCAAGGCAGCGGAGAATCCGAAGCCTAGTACTGTTGATCCAACAGCAAGTCCGCGTCTATCTGGGAACCACCTTGTGGAGACTGTTATAGGACAGCTGTATGCTAGACCTACTCCTACGCCCCCGACAATTCCGTACATAACAGCTAGTGATGTGGGTGATGTCGCGGTTGAGGCTAGGAACCAGCCTAGACCTGTAAGTACGCCACCCACCATTGCAATTTTTCTAGGCCCATATCCTTCTATGTATGGACCTGCTAGGGGCATAACTACTGCAAAGACTAATAGAAAAATAATGTATGGCCACTGCATTGTGGTTGCAGTTACATCTAAACCAAGGGTAATGAAGTAATTCCTTAATGGAGCATTAAGTATACTGTATGAGTATATTGCACCAAGGCAAAGCTGGATTGACATACCAACGATTACTAGAATCCATCTTCCCTTCTCAGCTTTCATACCAAATAATTTCACGTTTTCAGCCATAATTTGAATATTCCTTCTGTATTCAAACGGTATTGGATGATTGCTTTAGCTTACCATAATTTTAATTTCAACTATTTTAACATTTATGATAACTATTGAACAGAAATCTCTGAGTAAATGGTAAGCGTATGTCAGGGTTTAAGAGATGATATCCACATTGCATGCAAATTCTCTGCACCGAAGCTATGCTGATTGTTATTGTGGATTCACAGTCAAACACAGTTAAATACGGCGCAGCAACAAGTGAGGACAATCAGACTTACAGAATATATAATGCCAATTTTGATTATCGAATAAGATGTGGATCATCTGGAGTAAGAATTCAAGTTGCCGTCAATTGAAGCTATAAACCTCTCCAAAAGGTATGGCTCCTTCTACGCTCTATCAAACCTGAGCATAAAGATTGAGGGATCAAAGTGTGTAGGCTACCTTGGTCCAAACGGAGCAGGCAAAACTACTACTCTGAAATTATTTACGGACATGATCAGACCTTCAGAAGGAAAAGCAATAATCAATGGAATGTCGGTGCACGAAAACAAGAAGAAAGCCTTAGAACATTGTGGAGCTCTAATTGAGAGCCCAGAGATTTATCCCTCATTCACACCAAGAGAAGCCCTCTCCATGGTCGCTGAGATCAGAGGTGTACCCCACTCTGAGATATACAAGCGAATAGATGAGGTTTTAGCGGAGGTGAAGATGGTGGAGTGGGCTGATAAGAGAGTTGGTAAATTCTCGAAGGGAATGAAACAGAGAATAAACATTGCAGCGGCTCTTCTCTCAGAGCCAAACGTGGTTCTTCTTGACGAACCCACACTCGGTCTTGACCCAAGGGGGATGACCGAAGTCAGAGATATTGTAAAATCGCTGAAGAAACAGAACCGACTCATATTAATGAGTTCACATCTCTTGAATGAAATCTCTGAAATCTGCGATGAAGTAGCACTGATTGATCATGGCAAACTAATCATCTATGACACGATTGAAAATGTAATTGCAAAATTCTCAGGCAATGGTGGAGTGGAGTTAGCGGAAGTCATATTGTCTAGGCCTATAGATGATTCCCAGCTGAAAATTGTATCCTCACTTTCAAGCGTCGTCTCCACTGAGGAAGTCAATTCCACCCACCTGAATATCAAATTTAATAGTGATAGGGAAAACCAAGAGAGACTTCTGTTTGATCTTGTCTCAATGAGGATTGGCGTGATTAGTTTTAGACTGTCTTCATCAGCTCTCGAAGAAACCTACTTACGGGTAATCAAGGACACGGTGTAAGAAATGAGACAGCCAAATGATCTTGTAACAGCTATTGATTCTCCGGTAGGAAATATTGTGCCGACAAGCGTTTTGCAGATAGGAACTATAACGAAGTATGAGCTTCTGAACTATTTCAGGTCTCGTAGATTTTTTATCCTCCTAGGCATAGCAGCGGCTATAGCTGGAATCCTAACCTTTGCTGTTGCCTACTATGGTGTGGCAACTTTTGGTTCCACATCTTTAGAATTCTACTCCACCTGGTGGGGGCTCTCCGCCACCTTCGTGATAATCTTCTGTGCAATCTTCTTCGGAGGAGATGCAATCTCAGGCGAATTTCAAAACAAGACAGGGTACTTCTTAGTTGGAAACCCAATACGACGCGCTTCAATCTACATAGGGAAATGGTTTGCTGCGCTAATAGCCTCGTTAATCATATTCGGAATCTTCACAGGGATAACAATTGGTAACGGCATCTACTATTTCGGTACAAACATCCCAATTCAATTTGCAGAATCAATAGCCTGCTGCCTAATATACCTCATCTCCATAATTGGATTCACCTTCTTCTTCAGCGCGCTTTTCAAGAGTAGCTCAATGTCAATACTTGTCACCACCATCCTCCTACTATTTGGCTTCAACATCATCTCAGCCCTCGTCACAAACATAGCCCACGAGGAACCATGGTTCCTTCTCACATATGGCGCGCAGATCATTGGAAACGTCCTAACCAATCCTTATCCCCCGCATGAAGTCACAGTTCACTTCGGACCAGAGGGCAGAGTTAACTTCACATCATACAACGCCACAGTACCAGAAGGTCTAACAATAATGGCAGTCTACTTCATCGTAACCGCTGCTCTAGGACTCCTACTCTTTGAGAGAAAGGAATTTAACTAAGTAAATCTAATTCGCGACGGGTTTAACTAGCTGCGAAGTTTAATTGTTTATTGTTGTTTCCACTTTTTATTCCCCTTTTTCAGAAAGTAAGAGCAAACTCTCTGTCTGATCGCGTGTATCAAAAACTCTTTATACACAGATAGGTCAAGAACTCTCTCATTCTTTAAGTATATGATCCAAAAACAAGTTGAAAAAACCTAGCTATCCAAGGGGACTTGTATGAAGAAGAACTTGCAAGAGATCACACTAGCATCCCTTCTAGCTGCCGTCTATGCTCTAATAAGTCTACTTCCGGGATTTCCAATAATAGGTCTCTCGGGTTCTAGTATCAGTCTGACAAGGTCTCTAGATATATGTTATGGCTTAATCTTAGGACCAGTGTTAGGTCCATTCTCAGCCTTTCTCGGCGCCGTCCTCGGCAAAACTCTTGTAGGAAGTAGTCTCTTCTTCACGCTCCCGGCTATTGTCTCAGCCTTTATGGCAGCTGCTCTGAATAGAGATCACATAATAAAATTGAACGGCTGGCTTCTATCTGTCATTCCCCTGACAGGCTTGATAATCTGCTGGTATCTGACTCCAGTAGGACGAGAAGCACTGTACTATCCCGTACCCCACATCATTGGATTAGGCATAATCTTTCTATTCAGAGGCAAGATCACCAACTACCTACAAAGCCAGGACAAGAAAAGGCTAACCTTTGGAGTGCTCCTCTCAGCCTATCCTTCAACGATGGCCGGCCACATGCTTGGAAACCTGATCTTCATGCTACTTTCTAACACAAATGCCATATTCTTCCTTACCTTATTACCACTATCCATAGTCGAGAGACTCACGCTGACTGCCATAGCAGCTGTAATTAGTGTTCCGCTGATACTCGTAACTCGAAATCTCTATCCAGAAGAAAACCTTTCAAAAATGAGATGATTCTGTCTTCTTGGAGCTAATGCTACTTTATTAAATGAATTCTCCATTATAAATGATTGGAGGTTTAGGTATGACGTATTTTCCTGTTCCAGGAAGAGAGAATTTAGATAAGACTTTGGCACTGGCCACGAAGATGGCTGAAGAATTAGGAATAGACTCCGTTGTAATAGCATCAACAACGGGTTTTACTGCTAAGATAGCTGTTGAAACGTTTAGGGGTACAGGCGTGAAATTGACGTTCGTTGGTACAGCTAGAGAGAGATTTAACAGCGCTCTCATAGCGGAATTGAAGGAGAAGGGTTGTAATGTTTGCTTCAGCAATGAGATCAAATACGAGTATTCTGACCAGGCGAAAACGGCCTATAGAAGGTTTTGCCAAGGGGTAAAAGTGGCTGTTGAAATCGCGATGATAGCTGCACAAGAAGGTTATGTTACAACTGACAAAGATATAATCTCTGTTGGAAAGTGGGATACCGCCCTAATAATAAAGCCCTCGATAAGCACACGCTTTGAAGATCTTTTAATCAGAGAGTTGATCTGTAAACCAAGGTAAACACAAAATAATCCAAAATTAATTTCTTCTTTTTTCTACAGTTAGCGTGCACTGCTCTTTTTATGGGATTATCATCATTGATATGTCCAGACAATATCTCTTGGTACTACGCCAATTGAATATCTTTTGTAATTATTGTCTTTTTTTTTAATCTATCCGATTTTCCCAGCACCATTTTTGACAGGTTAGTGATAATTTAATCTAACTGTTAACCATAGAATGAAATCATTAATCTAAATGAGTAGCACACGTTGAGATGATAGTTGGTTTGTGCGGAAAAATGGATAATTGGTCTGGAAAGAAGCCTATTCTGTGGACTTCTTGTATATTAGCAGCAGGAGTCATTACTATGTCTCTGGGCTTTGGAGCTTGGAGAAGTCAAGTTCTTGATTGGAACGGTTTCGTAGATGCATTTAGACAATTTGGGACTAATATTTTCAGCGAGATAATTCGTATGATGAATAATCCGATCGCCTTTGTTGGGTTAGTGGTTATGATAGTGGGATTCTCGTTAACAATCGACACTGTCAAAAACTTGCTTGCAAGTTAGTCTGGTAAAGCACACTAGCTACTTGGGTTGTTTGAAGTAAGTAAGTGTGATCTAATCAGATAGCAGAGAAGAATGATTCCAACTATTGAAATAATATCGAGCATGGCACCAATCATCAGTAGTATTCTAGCCCATTCATGACCCGTTAAGAGTGCCACTGCGAATATAATAGGTAACTGCTAATGTAAAAAATTATCAATGCTATTAGCCAAGAACAAATGAGGTGAGTCTACCCAAAAGTATTATGGCTGTTCCAATAATTTGAAGGATTCCTAATATCATAACACCTAATGGTCTTTGGATTCTGGATGAAGCTGAAAATCCGAAGCTCATTTGCACCGCAGCTTTGGCAATATGAGACACACCCATCATTAGGTGCTCCGCATTTCTGGCAGTACTTAACATTCGGCGTAACAGAGACTACTTTGTATGTTCTAGCCACCACTCACAGCAGCTAAAAGAACGACGAGAGAACCATCATTCAACACTATATCTGGTACTGGATCTAAAGAAAACACCCTCCCATCAACTAAAATGGACGTCCAAGTGTCAATGGGCCCCATGCCAGACTTGAACATTAAAGAGGCGAGGCTCTCACCATATCGTTCAACGAGGAGATGGAGCAACTCGCGTAAATAGGCACCATGATCTAATTCGACGACGATCTGATCTACCTTAGTCAGTGTCCGAATGTTTGCAGTGAATCTGACAGTAACCTTCACAATATTCTACCCCCTCAATATCGACTAAAATCAAATCTCGTTAAGACACCATTTTCTAGCCGTATCTCTAATTATTGAAGACATAAGTTCGTTCTCAAATGGACAAGAGAAGAACTATACCCCACAAAAAAAGAGGGGAGAAATGTTTAGAGAGCCTTGATTTTCAGTTGCTCTAATTTCTCCGAGGTTGGAATACCATTCTCATCCCATCCTCTGAGGCGATAGTACGATGGTAGCAATGAATCTATGTCTGAAAGGATGTTCACTCCTCCTACCACTCTTGGAATCTCCGTAAACCGATCTGGCAACTTATCGTCTTTCTTGCTTATGCCAACCTTTGAAATGTAAGCTCGTTTCATTGTGAAGATTCTGTCGCCAATATCCGAAAGCTTTACATCATCAAAGACCAGTCCTGTAACAGCCTTGAGCATCTGAGGAATTAACCCGAAACTTACTTGACCGCCTCCAAAGCCACCTCTCGACCCAGAAGTCGAACCGCACACCGATAGACTGTCGACAATTTCAGCCATATTCTGTCGTTGAATTACATTAGATGCCGTAGCGTCTGGGGGTATGTCGGGACACCCCTTTCCGTGGTAAGCTCCCATAGGCAGAGTAGCATACTTCAGAGCCAACGCTGGGTTTGGACGCGGGTCATGTTCACACAAAGAAGCTCCTTTCACGTGCATCGCGTACCTCTCAGCGCCCCTTCCGATTATCTCCGAAGCTGTTCTTACACCTTCGGCCAGTACCATTCCGAAGCCCCTTCGTCTAGCAATCAGCTCAGTCATTTCAACGATAGCCTCAGCGTTCCCCCAGGTCAACTCTATACCACCAGTATCAGCCTTGGAAAGTATGCCTCTCTCGTAGCATTCAATTGCCATCGCAATAGTCGTTCCAGCCTCAATAGTATCAATGCTGTACTCGTTACACAGGTAGTTCGCCATGCAGATGGATGCCAGATCATCGTTAAGCAGGAGAGAGCCATATGAAGCTAGAGTCTCGTACTCAGGTCCAACGCACTCCCTCAATTCGAATGGGCCTGAATCAACTCTCACCATTACATCCGAGTGGACAGGGCAATTCCAGCAAGTTGGTGTCCTCATTGATGTTTGAATTGGCTTGCCTTCGTTCAAGCTTGATGGTGCTTCTTTCATCGTATCCGCTGAGATGGCTCTTACCTTTTCATAGTCCCAGTCATCGACCCCCCAATTGCCTATTGGCAAGTCTTTCCTACCTTTCTCCCCGATGTTCCTCTCCAAATGAGCGCCTCTGCCGTACAGGGCCTGTAACTGAGCAATGCCATCAAAATTCTTTCGGTTCTCTTTCATTTGCTCAAGTAGCTGGCTTGTGAGTTGCTTCATTTCTTCAGGGTTAGCTATTTCTGGTATTTTGTCGCCTCTGGCAACGATGGCTTTCAGCTTCTTTGCACCCATCAAACAGCCCATACCGCTGCGTCCCGCAGCGTGGCCCATCTCCATGACGCAGGCAAACTTGACGAGATTCTCTCCTCCAGGTCCTATGCTGACTGTTCTCGCCCTTCGATCATAGTCTGCTCTGATGGCTCGCTCTGTCTCGGTCGTCGTTAACCCCCAAAGATCCTTCGCATCTCTAATCTCAGCCTTGCCATCCGAAACCCATAGGAACACAGGTTTCTTAGAGGCTCCTTCGACGATTATGACGTCGAAACCAGAGTGCTTCAATTCAGCTCCCCAGAAGCCTCCTGCGTCCCCTTCACCCCAGACACCTGTCAAAGGTGACTTCCCAGCAACGACAAACCTGCTGGATCCAAGCCAAGTAGTCCC
>JAUPKU010000040.1 GCA_030837285.1 Thermoproteota archaeon
CAGCCTCTATCTTATGGCCATCGATGAATCGCGTCTTTGGCCGTATTATCCCGATTGACCCCCCAAATAATCCCAGACTCTCAGCAGCTACAATCTTTGGTAGTTCAGGAGTCTCCCCCTGTGGAACCGCGCACTCAGCCTTGTCCGCAGCTACCTTATAGCCTTCAAATAGATCATCCAGCCTCTCCCCGTCTTTGAACCAGGCTGAGTCTCCCGAGGCAATCACGTCAGCATATGCTATTGGATCTGCTCCCACCGCCACAAGATCGGTTACAGCCATGGAAACCGCATCTTGCCCTAACCGCGAGTAGAATCTACCTGACTGGAAATTCTTTGCAAGGTCAGTCTTAGCCATCATCTCCCTGTACATGGCGTCAGCCACCAGATTCTTTGTGCCGAGGCTTTCTACATTGAAGGCGAGCATGAAGTCATAATCGAGAAAATCCAGGACTGCCGCAGTGCCACCTGCGGGAGCAACTCTTATCCTCAAACGTTCTGGGTGCATTAGAGTGGTGGAGAAGACTTCCATGGCTTTGCGCTTTACAGGATCTAGAACACTATAGTTTACAATATCACGGTAGTGCGTGGCCATTTAAGATCACTTCCAAAATAATCATCATCAGCTTCTAAAAGGATTGTGCTTAGCTTACTCGATTAAACCCACTGGTGTTGGTGAATCTTTCACCAGCACCAGCAGTTTCCACTCCTTCAGATTCTAGAGCATTCCTTATTCCACGACTTTTAATTTTATGAGCAGGCAACATTTAACAATATGTTACTGTCAAATGACAATAAAAATTAAGGATTTATTGGCGTGGGAGTTCTGAAATTAAATTTATAAAGATCAGGGGAAATGAAATGCAAGTCATGCGGTTTGAATCGGTCATACAAGAGGTCATATACAGGGCAAGTGATGTTAAGAGCTTCAGGTTTCCCAGACCTGTAGACTTCACTTATAAAGCAGGGCAGTTCATTTTTGTAACCGTTAGACATGGAGAAAACAAGCTATCTAAACCTCTCTCAATCTCGAGCAGTCCCTCTGAAAAAGATTACATAGAGTTCACTAAGAAGCTGACGGGACATGAGTTCTCTAACATTTTAGACGCAATGAAGGTTGGAGATTGGCTTGAAATAGCTGGGCCTTACGGCACTTTCACTATTGACGGTGAATCTAACAGGCTGTGTATGCTATCTGGAGGAGTGGGGATAACGCCTCTTAGGAGTATCTGCAAATACTGCACTGACATGCGATCGGATGTGGACATCATCCTAATATTTGGTAGCCGTATTGAAAAGAACATTATCTTCAGAGAAGACCTTGAGCAGATGGAGATGCAGAACAGGAATCTTCGAGTCATACTAACCCTTGATGAGCCTAGTGAAGGCTGGCGTGGCGAGACAGGAGTTATCAACACCGACATGATTAAGAGAAATGTGCCCGACTACTCAGAAAGAACATTCTTTATATGCGGTCCTCCAGGGATGGTCCAAGCTATTACCAACCTCCTAAAGAACCTCAACCTGCCCACGAATCAGATCAAGATAGAGAACTTCGCGGGATACTAACCCGTCCAATACGAGTTTTCTCTCGTAGCCATCAGGGCAACGTAGATTCCACTAGTATTATCCTCTGAATTGCTAGGACTTTGGTGGTCTCTCCGGGTTCCAGATTGTTGTTCCGAGTTTGTATGCTTCGTCGAGAGCTGTTAGGGCTCCAGCGTTATCTCTTTTAGCGCGTAACTCTTCAGCCTTCCTATACATAGCAACGACTTTTTCCATTGATGCCTCTGGCTTCTCTTTCTGTGACCCTTTGATTATCTGTTCTATCAAGTAGAATCTCTCTTGCAAGCTGTCGAATCCAAGTATAGGAATGTCTAGATACGCTACCGACCTTTGAGCACCGGTAAGGTATTCTCCCTTCTTGATGACAGACGCCAACCCAGCTCCTTCATGAAATGCCTCGTCCAGAGCTGAAGGCAGGTTAAAGCGTGTGACGGGGATTGGCTTCAATCCGCGGATTCCTATTATCCTGAAATAGTGATATATTTGTCTGAGTGCTGAGGCGTAGCCTCCCCCTCCTCCCCCTGCTACGGTGATGCCTATTCCTGGAATGCCTTCTTTCGGTTTCTCCTTCCTATGTCGCGCCTTCTTACTCATGAGATTGTCTACGCTCCTTGTTACGTCTCCGTAGTAGACTGCTGAGCCAAGTACTAACCCTTGGGACTCGTCTATCCTTCTGCTTATTGTCTCAAAATCATCCTTGTGGTAACACTTGTCTTCGCTGCGGCATCGGAGGGTTGGATGGCAGTCTCGACATGACTGTATGTGAAAATCTGCAAGATAGAGTATCTCTGCTTAAGCCCGTTTTGAGCCGTGCCTTCCAGAGTCCATTGGACAGACTGCGCTGTCAACCCGTTCTTGCGGGGGCTTCCAACTATCCCTAAAACAGTCAATTCATTATTCTCCGTAATTGGTTACTTTAGCCTATTCTGGCACGGGGGAAGAGTGGTCTATATGTGGAGGCTTTATCCAGTAGTTTCTGCTGTTCTTTCTCCTCCATTGGAGTGAAGCGTTCAGCTGCGTCGATCATCATCTTGGCTATTCGTATATCGGAGGAGCTTGTGGCGGTGGTTACGTACTGAGATAGTGTGAAGCTTAGGGCTTCGTCAACTTCTCTTTGAATGTTAAAGGGTTGATACCAGCAGTTATAGGGTGTTTCCTCACTTGGCCAAGGCCCTTTTGCAACTGACTTCATGGCTATTACCCCTAGGTTCCTCTCTTTAGCCAAGTCGAGTACTGGCTCGTAATAGTTCCTTGGTTCAGGGTGGGCGCGTAAGACATAGTTGACTGGAAGTAGGATCGTGTCGAAGTCGAAGCTTTTAAGTGCTTTCACAATGTTTTCGGGATTATGACTGGTTATTCCAATATACTTCACCAGTCCCTGCTTCTTAGCATCTAGGATAGCCGCTACCGCACCTTCTTCGCTCAAGGCAGTTTCAAGTTCTTTCGGGTCATCTAGCCCGTGGAGTTGGTATAAGTCGATGTGGTCAGAATGAAGATTCTTTAAGCTTCTGCCTAGCTCTTCCTCAGCCTCTTTTCTAGTCCTCTTCTGTGTCTTGCACGAGAGGAATATATTCTTACGGTATTCCTTCATCCACTCTCCAAGAATACTCTCTGCCTTACCACTACCATATGTGGGAGCCACATCGATGTGATTAATTCCATGGTCTAAAGCCAGCTTTATGAATGAATCCGTTTCTCTGCGGTTTTCTGGACAGACGCTTGCACCACCTAAAGCTATTAATGTACTCTTGTGTCTTGTCCGTCCAAGAATTCTCTTCTCCATTTTAATCAATCTATACTAATAGATTCAATCTTATATGCTTCTTTACATATCCAAAATATAGAGATACGATCTTGATGTGATTGTTACAATGGAATACCGAGAATTAGGACTGACACGACTTAGGGTTTCAGAGATCGGATTTGGATGTGGCAACGTAGGCGGGTTGATGATACGTGGTTCCCATGATGAACAGGTTCAAGCGGTTAGGAAAGCAATAGAGCTTGGAATAAACTATTTTGATACAGCTCAACAGTATGGCAGTGGAACTTCAGAGACCAATCTTGGCCGAGTTCTGGAGGAGATTAAGCCCGAAAACGTGGTGGTTGCTACTAAAGTCAGCTTACAAACCGAGGACTTGAAGGATATCAAGGATGCTGTCCAAAGATCTCTGCGAGAAAGTCTAAACGCCTGCGGCGGAAATCGGTGGACGTGTTTCAGCTTCATTCGCAGATTACTCTAAAGCGTGGATCCAGTCAGAGAACTCTGGAAGTGGAGGATGTTCTCCGAGAGGGAGGTGTCGCAGACGCTTTTGACGAAGCAAAGTCCAAAGGACTTATCCGTTACTGTGGGTTTACAGGTCTTGGAGAAACAGAAGCTCTCCATCAAATCATTGACAGCGGACGATTCGACCTTGTACAGGCGTATTATAATCTGCTGAATCCCAGCGCTGGTCTTTTCGTGCCCTCTGATTTTGTAGGTCACGATTTCAGTCTTCTAATAAGGAAGGCTTCTGAGAAGAAGATGGGGGTTGTGGTTATAAGAGTCTTAGCTGGAGGTGCTCTAGGGGGAGAAGCAGCCCGTCAAGGCTATGCCTCACCTACTCCAGGACCATTAATTAGCGGTACTGATTATGAAGCTGATCTGAATAGAGCTGAGAAACTGCATTTCCTTGTTGAGGGTGAAGTTCACAGTCTTGCTCAAGTGGCTATAATGTTTGCCCTGATGAATGGGGCAGTCTCCACAGTGCTCGTTGGCTTTTCCAATCTGGAACAGATAGGAGAGGCTGCAAGCTGCTCGGGAAGAGGGCTTTTCCCAGAGAACTTCATGGAAAGGCTTCGTAGCTTATGGGCAGCCGATTTTGGACGAAAATGATTCATTGGCAAGCTGAAGTGCTGTTTTTAGTCGATGCCAAAGCATCACATACAAATAAACCTGTGTGTATGAGGCTTAGTAGAGAAGTTCAGAGTATCTATCGTTTGTCGTTTTTTGCCGTATCTTCTTCACCATATTCTCCATGGTGTTGATGCAGGTTGTCCTGACTGTTCCTTCTACACTCCCGAATACTACGAGTCTCAGCCCCTTCTCTATGAGTTCTTTCACATTCTCTACGGTTGCTGGATTTGAGAGATACTTCATTGAGAAGGTCTAAATACCTATAAGTCATAAACTTTGAATCGGTGTTTTCCTTGATAATTAGTCTCCACGGAGTATCTTTAAGTCAAGTTGCCTCCACACCAAATGAGGCTGTAGATATAACTGCAAAGGCGGGATTCAAATACATTGAATTGCCAGTAACGACTTGGAAGATAGACCCCGAAACAATAACAAATCAGGGTATTAAAAAAATTAAAGATGTTCTATCGGCTGGAGTTGAAGCAAGCTCAATCGGGATGATCTGGCCTAGAGACTACATGATGGTAACAACTTCACCTTTGGACTGGAATAGGAACATCAGCTACGCCCATAAACTCTTCGACTTCTCCGCAATGATGAACGTGAAGGTATTGAATCTAGGCGGACCAGAAGTAAGAAGCGTTCCAGCGAGTATACCTTACCTTGATGGCTTAAGAATTCTAGCTAAGTTCTGGAAAGAAGCTTGCAGACACGCTGAGGACGTAGGTGTAATTGTGGCTATTGAGCACATAGTTAGAAGTCATATCAGTAATGTGGCAGATACGACGAAGCAGATAATAGACCTGGTAAGAGCTGTTGATTCACCCTCTTTCCAGATAATGGCTCAGGTACACCAGATGGTCTATTGTGACCTTGACGTCCCCGCAGCCATTAAGGCTTCAGGAGAGCTAATAAAGCTGGTTCATATCGCTGACGTTCCAGGCTTCAATCCGATAACAGATCCTGTCAAATTTGTGGTTCCAGGGCAGGGGAAACTCGATTTTCTATCTGTATTCAGGGCTTTTAAGGCAATAAAATACGATGGGGAATTCTGCTTAGAGCCAAGCCCTAACACGCTTGGAAAAGACTATATATCTGAATTGACTGACGGTAGAAGACTGCTAGAAGCCAAGTGGGAGCAAGCCTAACTGGAATTCCACTCTTTCATTAATTCCTCTATCAAGTCATAAATCTTTGTATTGATTTTCATGAATAATTTAAAAGGGCCCATGCAACCTTTGTGGAATCTTAATAACAGTTTGTGAACTTATCTTTTTGTTGAGGGCGTTTAGAATTGATTATTGACATAGAGAAGTTCGCTGATGAGTGGGGACCTGAGAAGACGCTTTATGTCTATGATCCTAAGACGGGAATGAAGGGAATTCTCGTTATTGATAACACGGTGTTTGGCCCGGGCAAAGGCGGGATTAGAATGTTACCCACAATCACGGTGGAGGAGATCTTCCGTTTAGCTAGAACGATGACTTGGAAGTGTGCTCTTGCAGAGTTACCTTTTGGAGGTGCCAAGTCCGGGATAATAGCTGATCCTAAACAAATATCTAAGGGAAGGAAGATGGAGTTGGTAGGTGCCTTCTCCAGAGCTTTGAAGCCTGTGTGTCCGAAATCCTACGTAGCCGCTCCAGATATTAATACTGGCGAGGAAGAGATGGCTGTTTTCGCCAAAGAGAATGGTTCGATTAAAGCTTGCACTGGTAAACCCGCAGAAATGTGTGTGAAACCTGGGGTGAAATGCGGTATACCTCATGAGTATGGGTCTACAGGATTTGGGGTTGTTCAAGCCACGCTTATAGCTGCCAACTATTTGGGCTTGGATGTTGGAAGTGCGACGGTGGCTGTAGAGGGCTTTGGAAACGTTGGTTCCTTTGTTGTCGAGTACTTGATCAATAGTGGCGCAAAGGTTGTTGCGGTTTCTGATTCTAAGGGCTGTATCTACAATCAAAAGGGATTAGAATATGAGCGATTATTAAAGGTTAAGAAGGAAATGCTCTCAGTTGTCAACTATGAGCCTGGAAAAGTAGTGGAGAAGAGGGAGCTTTTTGAACTTCCGGTGGACATCATTATTCCAGCTGCTCTTCCTGATGTTATCACGAATGAGAACGTGGATCGAGTTAAGGCAAAAATGATTGTTGAAGCAGCGAACATTCCGATTAGTTCAGAGATCGAGGATGTACTGCAAAAGCGAGGAGTTCTGGTCATACCGGATATAATTGCGAATGCAGGTGGTGTCATATCATCCTATGCAGAATACCGTGGCTACAATCCAACACAGATGTTTCATCTTGTCCAAACGAAGATTCGACGAAATACTCGTACCATTCTAGAATACGCTGAAGAGAATAAACTGGGCCTAAGAGAATCAGCCTTGAACATCGCCAAAGAGAGGATACAAAAAGCTAGAAAAACTTAAGCGTAACCAGTATAGTCTCGCTGGCAATCACGCTTTAAATGAAGCTTTTATCTTTAATTAAGAGAACTATTTCTTTAAAAATCAAATTCCTTGTAAAGTTAAAAGAAAATTCTACCAAGAAAGTGTTAAAAACATTATGAAGAACGAGGGCTAAAGCACCTGTTGAAAGTGGTTGCCAAGAGCAGATAAGATGTTGTCATTAACTGTTGAAGAGCTGCCAAACCTTTTTATTGACAATTTACTTGCCAGGTTCAACACTTAGTCTGGGCTTATATCTAAGGAGCGCGCGAACTCAAACTTAGAGCATTTGGCTGAATCAAAGTAATGGCAAGTTGGATAGTCAATTAAAACAATAATATGTATGAATAGGTATCAATGTTCACGGATTGGATACTTATTTTAAAATAGATCGAGTTTTTAGATAGGTACTGTATTAATTGTTGGTAATCTTGTTCAAATATGAATAGACTTTGCTCGTTTTGAATTCTTGGTGAATGAAGGTTACTAGAGACCTTAAAATAATCGCTTTACTGATCTCGGTAATTATCGTTGTATCCGGTTTGGTTCTATTTCTCCTATTGGCTGAATCCAGATTACTCAAGTATGGACCACCGAATGTCAATTTAATAGGTCAGAATTTCGATCTCAACGACCTATGGAATTATAAATTCACTCTAGCATGGGTTACTGATACTTAATACTATAGCGAAAAGTATCCAATAATTCTCCAGCGAATGTTTGATTGGATAAACAATGAATCACGTGTTGGAAGAATATCCTTTGTAGCCAAGGCTCTTTGGTCTGAAAAACCTCTAACAGACCATAGTTTGCCAAAATAGGATAAAATAAACTGATAGAGCTAGAAAGGGTTAATATAATGCTCTTTAAGGCTTTTTATTAAAACTTTAGAGTAAGCACGTTCACTGATTTTGAGAAGTTTATACAATCTACGTGCCTCATGTGTAATAGTCTTGCTGTCAACATCATACTTGTCCCTTAGGTGATAGACATGTGCTAGAAAGAAGAAGATAACGTGTGACTTGAGTATTCCTCAGCTAGATGCACCTAGAAAAATCAAGCTTAAATTATCTGGAAATTCAGCATCAAAAGTGTAATAAATAGAAGAGAAATTCTGAATCGTTTCGTATTTGATTTCATTTGAATGTACTATGTCAAGAAAGAAGTACACAGGTGTTGAGATACAATATTCTTCGCAAAATCTGTTAAGAAGGTCTTCTACCTGCGTCTCATTCAATATCGAACACTAGAATCCAGATAAACAGTGTTTACATTAAAAGATTAATCTCATATTCAACACAAATCAGAAAGACGCTCGGCCTATCGGGCTCGCTACGGGAAAGGGAATGGTATGTTAGAGTATGAGTGCTGTTCAACATTCTTCGAGGTCAAGTTATCACTATTCAATATGTCATTTCGAATGGTTATATTCTCTTGCAATTAATTGGCATGCTTGACAAGCTTCCAATACCATTAATCCTTTTTCAGTTTTCTTCTATATCTCTTTGCCTTCAACAATTTCCTTCTTGATTAGACCGCGTGTTTCGAGAAGGTCAAAATATCTCGTAAGTTGCTTATAGCTCAAGTTTGAGTTAAACATAACCTTTGTCTTGACTTCGCCTATCTCCATAATTTTGAGCATTTCGTATAATATTTCATGCGCATCTCCATACACTTGCTCATAACTACAATAATACTAACCGATTATTATTTTAAATTCACTAAACAGTAAGAGCATATTCATTTGTCTATGTCTAGAGGTTTTCTAAACAAACCATTCCTAAAATTGTCTTCTTCATTCTCTTCCAAATCCACCCCGGCCTCGAACTTTATAATCTTAACGCACACCACTACCTGCATTGTTAATTAAAGTCAGTCAAGTCATCTGGAGTTTCTAAAAAAACTGTTACAAATTTTTAAATTTAAGTCGAGTCAATAAAAAAAGGTTACATTGTTTGAGTTTGTTACTCTTACTTGTGTGGAGGGGTAAAATTTTTGATTTGCTTCTTTGTTTTTATTGTTGATACTAGCAGTGCGTTCGTTATGAGGAAGATTATTCCTAGATAGAAGCAGTATGAAGAAGTATAGTTGTCAAAAAAATATATGAACAGCATTGGACCGATGAAGCCACCGGTGCTCATGAATGTCCGATATAGTCCAATCGCTCCGCCTCTAATCTCTTCAGGCGCAATTTCAGAGAGGAATACAAGTAGGCAAACGAAAACCATTCCTTCACCAAATCCTGCTATAAAAGCTGTAGCTAGAAGTAGCTCAAATTTGGATACAATCGTGTAAAAGAACATACCAAGAGCTTCAATAACCATTCCTGTAATAATTATCGGTTTTCGACCAATTCTGTCTGATATGTGGCCGGCTATTACTGTTGATAATGTGTGTCCAATTACTCTCGTGGTGATGACGAAACCCACTAGCTCTATACTCAGTTTAATGTCCTCATTTAAAAATAATTGAAGAACTGTGTTGTTAATTCCTTGCATGATAAGCATCCTTGAAAAAGAGTTAACACATATTGTGATGATAGCCACATTCTTCAGGGCAGAGAAAGTCTTTGTAAGAGATAAACTGTGTCCCCCACGTGAAGACCCCATCTTCCGCGCATCCTTCATGAAATAAGCAAGAATAAACGCGCTTAAGCTCATTCCACCAGCGAGATAGAATATCAAATTGTATGGGGAAATACTGGCTCCTTGAAGCCTCTCGATTATTATACCTCCAAGTGGAGTTGCCAAAACAGGTCCTATGAACTCGATTGCCTGAAAAGTTCCTAGTGCACTTCCTCTCAAATTTGGAAGGAATAAGTCCATAATCATCGCAGTGTTATTCATAAAATACAAAGCAGTGCCTAAACCCCATATGCTCCTGCCGATGATGAGAATGTAAATTGAGTTGGATGTCGCACACAAAAAGGCGCCAAATGAAACCAAGGCAATGCCAAGTACTAGTAGTCTATACCTGCCAATTCTATCAGAAATTATCCCTGAAGGAAGCTCGATAAAGATACGAGCTAAGAAAAATGCTGAAACAACAAATCCAGCGAGAAGACCAGACGGGTCAAGCTCCTTTGCCAGAAGCGATATAAAGGAGTTTGAAAGTCCGAAACCAAACACCAGTAAGAATCCTACAGTTAATAGCTTAAAATAAACTTTCGGATAATCTTTAAAACCCAATGTCATTAATCACTCAATTGATTATTTGAAATCATTATGATGAAGCCTTTCAATAACATTCATTCCTTACGTATAAATTTGACTCAACGTTAACTCTTAACACATTGTGCGCACAGAAAATAATTCCCCAGAGCACGCTGGATTGATTATTGTTTTTATTAGCCTATCAGCCTGATTATTGTATAAAAGGTTAAAATTATTCTTGTTCTCTTGGTCCTGCTCCATGTCAAGTTCAATTTCAAGCTTCCTGATTCTCTCTATGAGCTAGTCTACCATTTTTATTGAAAACATCCTCTAAATGAGAATAGGCTTTGCTTTCATTCTCCAGTTCTGTCTTTATCGTCCTGACAGCATCCTTCAGCTCAAGGTTGTCAAGTCCATAGTCTTCATTGGTAATTACTATTGTTAAAAAAGGAGGTGGTAGCAAATTAAAATATATTTGAAAATAACAGCATTTTCTAGTCAGCGTTTATTATGTCAAATAGAAACCGAGGACTATGATAGCTGAGAAGCCTTGATAAAGATTTATGTATTACTAGATTTGGATCCAAAAATACTTGAGTTTCTACTAATTTAAGTCTAATTTGAAATTTAATTAATAAAAAAGATTGAGTAAAAAATATAATTATAGCGCGTGCCGTCGTTTTACATTTCAAATTTAGCATGTTTTATGCAGATTTTTTAACACGTACTATTAGTTGTTTATATCTTCTTTATAGGGATGAAAAAAGAATTCAAGTGCGATTATCTGCAATTCTATGCGTGGTAATCCTTGAAGAAACAGACTAGGTCAAGTGATGACCTTTTAGATGCCATCAATTTCTCGGATGTTAAGCAGGCATCTAGTTTATTTCTTGACAAAATGAGTAAAAAAGAAAATGCTCTCAAGATTCATAACTCTCTTTTTCCTATTGTTCAGCGAGTTCTAAATCCTCCGTTCATCGCTCCTCATCTGCCAAAAATGTATAGCATCTGCCGTCAACTCTTCCCATATCTTGAACAAGACGAAATTCCAAGTTTGGTTCGCTTAGAAATAGAAGAATATGCTAGAAGGGAAAAGTTGGAATCCCTACCTAGAAGTGGAACGACTATTCCTGTAGAGTTCAGCGAAATCAAAACCGCTATAAAAAGTCAGGATGTAAACCATACTGCAGAACTGTTTACTTCAGCATATGTTTCGCTTGGGAAGACCGAGTTTGCCAAGCAGCTTCTGCTCCTTGGTAGTGGCTACTTAAGCAACTCTCTGGGGCATTCGATTTCCTGTACGGCCTTTATATTAAAAGAAATGATGGATCGGTCTGACCCATGGCCTGCCTTGTCAGCCCTAGCTGACTATTTTTGTAAAGGGAGATTTAGTGAGACTCCTGATCTCCGGTTAGAGAAGCTTTCAAGTCTTAAAGTTGAAGAGGTTTTACTTTGTGCAGTAAGTGGAAGCAGTATAGTGGATTTGCATCACACCATAACACTTTATGCTATAGAGCAGGTGCTACACCTCTTGACTCCTAGAGAATATGAGTACATGTTGGCATCATGGGTTGAGTTTGTTGGTGATAAGCGTTTAGAGCTCTTTTCAACAGACAGAAAGTTTGATGCTCCTGAAAGCTACAGTCAGTTTGATCGAGTATTTTCGGGCTTTGATGCGATAGAGACTGTAAACTGTCTTGCGGCATTGCTGAGTTCGGATTTAAAACGGCATAGGATGGGGCGGTTTATAATAAAAGGTTTATGCGAGCATTATACAGGAGAATATAATCCACATTTTATCACTGGGCTAGGAGCAGTCTTGTGGCTGATTGAAAGATACTGGGATCAACCAAATGTTGCTCTGACAGGTCTATACCAGTATATAGACTTCTTCTATAACAATAGCTAATGTAAGCTAATTCATTTAGTCGCGCGTGCTCGCTCTTGGTGTGAATATTGCTTTTTAATGAACTCCAGAGTTTAGTCTATAATAGAAAACAAGAGTATGCGATATTATGATGATTAGAATCAAATTAAGTGACTTGGAAAAGATATTTTTCCATTGTAGTGAAGAGCTTCCAATTGAAGCATGTGGTATTCTGGCTGGTAAAAATAGAAGTTGTGAAGGAGTTGCCATAAAGGAAGTGCTAAAGGTGTACAACTGTAAAAATGAACTCTACTCACCAACAGAGTTTAGGATAAGGGCTGAAGAGCAGTTCAAAATCTTTAGTGAAATAGAGGATTTAGACTTAAGATTGCTTGGCTTCTACCATTCACATGTATCGCATCCATACACTTTCTCTAGGCCATCTTCTGTTGATGAAGAGAGAGCGAACTATATTGGGTACTCTCATCTAATCATTACTTTAAATCCAAAAAAGGTATCTTCTTGGATATTAGAGAATAAAGGCATTTTCAAAGAAGAAGTTATTGAAACAATAGAGTAATGAATATCTTAAGAATCTTGAGATCAGAAGCCGGTATTATCCGTTTGCACGCGCTTTAGCTAAAACTTATTGCTTATACTAATCACAATCGCGCTTTTCGATGATCATCACAGATAATTGAGTTTGTCCAAAACTTCATAGGGAGTTCCATCTTTCCAGCGCGCTATTTTTGGTTATGAAGACCGTTGTCCCCATCTCTCCTAATGGTACGTGGCTTCCTAAATAGTTGTGAGAAGTTTTTTCATTTCAAATGTGCCGGTATGCTTTCCATCGAGTCAGCGCGCCTAGTAAAGTGATTGGTGTGGTTACGATTATCCGCGTATTAGTCTACACCTTTGTGTCGGTAATGATGGAGTAAGTTTATGAAAGGGGGATGTCAGGTGGGGATTGAGCGGGTTTGAGAGAGGTCGGCTGGATCTTAGACGTCTACGTCAGCAAGAAGCATGCTGTCATATGGGTGAAGCTGGAGAGTGAAAGAGCTGTCCGCCTGACTGACTCTTATAGACCTGACTTTTATGTAGCGTTGAAGGACGGATCTGAGTCTGGAAACATTGCAGAGACCTTGTCGCTTCATCCAAGTGTGTACAAGGTTGAAGTTGAAGAGAAGTACACGTCTATACTGGAAAGAATGAAGTCCAAGGTGATTCACGTCTTCACCTACGCTGTGTAAGATTTCAGGATTGTTAAGAACGACGTTGAGAAAATGGACGTAGTGAAGTCATGGTTTAATGTGGACATCACCACTTCCAGAGGTACCTCTTCTCCAAGACCTTTGCCCCGTCCAACAAAGTTGAAGCGGAATGGGATGATGAGGGAAGGCTAGTGAGTATGGTCGTGCTGGATGATTTTGATGAAGTGCGTCCTCCTCCTTTTACCTCGATGCTTCTCCACGCAAGCATGGAAAGTGAAAGGTTGACCCCTAATGTTTGGCATGACCCAGTAAAGAAGATAACATTGCGAGGCCTGAATGATGATGTTGAGGCGATAGAAGGTTGCGAAGTCGATGTTATTGCAAGATTATCCTCAAGGGTCATTGAAGCTGATCCAGACTTCCTCGTCGTAAAGAACTGCGAAGAGACTTTCAGCTACATCTTTGAGAGAGCCAAACTCTTGGGCATAAATCTCCAGCTTGGCCGTGAGCCGACGCGAAATCATAGTCCTAGAGACACGAGCTAGGCGGTTAGGGGGAGGGTTGTTGTAGACTTGAATGACTTCCTTGAGTATGGGGTGGCCGGAATCAGTTAACTCTCAAGATTCACGCTGGCCCCTCCCACATTCTCGAAGTGGCCTGCTGGCAAGAGAATCGACACGAGACAGAACTTCGAGGCCTTGAAGAAGGATATTTTTGATTCCTAAGAGGTGCGCTTTCCCAAGGTTCTGTACGACTGCTGATGAGATTGAGCGAAAGGATAAAGGTGGACTCATCTTCAGCCCAGTCGTTGGCCTTCACGAGAACGTGGCTGAGCTGGACTTCGAGTCCATGTTCCCGAACATCATCGTCCACGACAACATCAGTTATGAGACTGTAACTCCCAAAAATGTGGATAAAAATAGGCAGGGATTCTTGGGAGAAGTGGTGAAGACTATTCTTGACCGCAGAATCCGCTATAAGCACATGCGCAAAGAATATCCGAAGAACAGTTCGGAGTATGTGTGGTGTTACCAAAGGCAGAAGGCTCTCAAAATCATCCTCGTCTGCATCTACGGCTTCAGCGGATGCTTCGCCAACCACTTCAATAATGTGGCGGCCTTTAATGAGATCAATGCCACGTCCAGGGGAGTTCTAGTCGAAGCGGTTAACATCAGTAGCCACAGGTATTGCTGCGATGATAGGTGCAGGTATATTTGTGATAAGCGGAATTGGTGCGAGAGTTGCTGGTTCCGCTGTGATTCTGGCATTTATTATTGCGGGTTTTGTTGCTCTCTTTAATGCGGTTTCAAGCGCTGAACTCGCAGCTGCTATACCTCGAGAGGGGGGAACTTACGAATATGCTAGACGTCTGCTCTCACCCAAAGTAGGCTTTTTGACTGGTTGGCTTTTTGTTTCAAGTAAGATGCTTGAATCTGCAACAGTTGCATTGGCATTTGGATCATATATGTCTCTTTTTTTGCTGATTGAACCTAGAATATTTGCGATAGTAGCAGTATTGTCATTAACAATGATAAATGTCGCTGGGATTAGAATTTCGACGAATGCTAGCAAGATAATGGCTATTATTAAAGTTGGAGTGCTTGCTATCTTTGCCTTCCTTGGGATTAATGCTGTTAAAGGAACAAATTTTGAAGCTTTCACTTCAACAGGTTTATGGGGTTGTTTGAAGCCTCAGCTTTAATCTTTTTTGCCTATACTGGTTATGCTCGAATAGTGACTCTCGGTGAGGAGATTAAGGAACCTGAAAAAACGATTCCAAGAGCAATTCTAACATCTTTAGTTATTACAATTATCGTATATGTAACTGTAACAGCGGTGGGCATAGGTTTAGTTGGAGTGAGACAGTTTGCAGAGAGTGAATCGCCTATAGCAACTGCTGCCTCAGTTCTTGGAAATACGATTCTAAATAAAATGATTATTTTCGGAGCTGGTGTAGCAACTTTGAGTGTTTTGTTAAGTGATCTTCTTTCCTCATCTCGCACTGTATTTGCAATGGCGCGTAATGGTGACCTTCCAAAATTCCTCTCAAAAATGAGAAATATGAATCCTGTGAATTCGGTCATTGTGACTTCAGTAATTGTATTTGTATTAGTATTGACTGGAAGCTTGATGCAGATTGCTGTGCTAACGAGCTTGACGATACTGATCTATTATGCTGTAACCAATATGAGTGCCCTTAGGCTACACCCTGAGAAAAGGCTATTTCCTAAAATGGTTCCGCTTGCTGGATTGATTTCATGTTTAGGTTTGGCGGTTTTCTTGCCACAGGAGCAATGGATATGGACGATTCTACTATTGGCACCTGGTATAGTCTACATACTAATAAGGAAAATTTAGAAGTTTTCTTTGTTTTCGATATGTACGCATTGCTTAAGGCTGATTTTTCATCCTTTGATTAGCTTATAACCAATACTGTCTCATTTTAAGGCTAAGGCAAGATCTATCATCAGTATTATACTATGTTCAAGATAACGCGTTACCTCCAAGGTAGTGTGCGCTACAATTATTGTAGATAAGAAAAAGGAATACAAAGGGAACATGGCATAGAAAACCAAATTTGATTGGGAAAAAAATATTTCTTAATCAATCAAGAACTTGATAAGAACTTATTATCGAATTATTCCATGTACGCTAAATTTGTATTTTTGAAGGTTAGTCAGTATTTAGAATCCCGTGCACTCTTTCTTATCTTTGAATGCTCTAACTGGGTTAGTCTAGTGTTAATGATTTCCAGATTACTTTGTAACTCTTTTCTTATTGTCTCAAGCTGATTTCGCTTGTTTTTCAATATATTGATTGTGTCTTCAGGTTTTTCTTTCCTCTCTTCGAGAAATGCTGAGAGAAGATTTGGTATTCTCGGCATTTGAACCGAGTTTACCTTTATATCTAATACATCCTTCACGTATTCTTTGAATAAGTCGCTCATACTTGTGGCGAGTTGACTCTCCTTGGCTAGGGCTCTCGCAAGAACATTTCTGCCAGTGTCCGTAATCTTGTATATCTTTCGTTTTCTATTCTGTTGGGCTTCCCATTTTCCTTCTATGTACGCTGACTTTTCCAAGTCTCGAAGTCGCGGGTAGACGCCACCTGCTGTGGGTCTCCAAAAGCCCATAGTTCTTTCTCTAACTTCCTTCATTATCTCGTAACCATGGTGAGGTTTCTTGCTCAGGAGTATCAGGATCACTATTCGTATGTAGCCTTTCTGAGTTTCTTTAAGCCAATTCACTGACGCTTTGTCTTCTTCTAAATGCATAATTGTTCACTTGTCTTTAAAAGGATAGGAATATTTATATTTTACTAAAATATATTGCGATGGTCATTATAATTCTATGGTGACCCTATTGGAGAATAGTTCAATAATCGAGGTTAAGACTCTAACTAAGGCCTTCAAAGACTTTGTGGCAGTTGACGGCGTCTCGTTTGATGTGAAG
>JAUPKU010000041.1 GCA_030837285.1 Thermoproteota archaeon
AGAAGGATATCTGGAGAGTTCTTAAAGTAATTTCAACTAGTTCGTGGTCTCCTGTAAATATGAGGCGTACAGCCTCAGTCAATCCATTCCAGAGATACTCTTGCCACGTTACCATGTTACACATCACTTCAAGGAAAAGACAGGATAAAAAAGAAAAAATATTTGGGTTTTGTTTTTAACTATAGAGATTACCAGCGGTGTATTGCCACTGAGATGGGCATTCAGAAGGTGTACCTGAACCGACTTTTAAGTACGCGTAGTTCTGAATCATCTGCGCTATGTCAACGGGGGTTCCACTCTTCAGAATTTGCACACATGGTTTGAATACAGCACCACCATACTGCTGGACTCCAAAGGTGTTGAATAGATTCTGACCAGCGTCGGAGACCATATAACGTATTAACGTCATAGCTGCATCGAATTTTACAGTGGTAACTTTTTGAGGATTAACTGCAATTGCACTGTAAACATTCAGCAAGTCACTTCCTGTCGAGATGAAGTTTTTAAGTTGAATGTTTCCTTTGTTGACGTTGTTAAGGTAGCTTGCCATGTCCGAGAGTGTATACCCGTTTTTCTGGTTGGCCAGTAGTAGTGTAGAAGTCATACCCTGCCCTGCTTTCAGATACCAAGATGTCTCTTGACTAATTTGAGTGTAGTTTATTCCTGCCGCTTTCCACAACGCCTTCTCCTTAGTCTCAGTTCCTGAGCCATCTCCTCGGGAAATCCAGATCGCCTGTCCAGCTTCACCAGCAGCCTTAATCTTCTTGAATGCGTCAAGGGTTGAACTGCCATTTATGTTAGCAGAATCGCTACCCGGCCCAGCTATCATGAAGAAGTTATAGGATATAATTTTTCGATTTACACCATAACTGGTGTTGCAGAAAGTGAATTCATTTGATGGTGCATGGACCAGTACCAAGTCGGCTCCTCCATTCTGTGCAGTTAGAATTGCTTGCCCTGTTCCCTGAGAGATAAATGAAACGTTAAAACCTGGGTTCGTTTGTTCGAAGTTTTGCTTCAGATAGTCAAGGAAACCTGTTTCATAGAGGCTAGTTGTTGTTGACACTATTAGCTGTGTTTTTGGGCGAGGCCATAAAAAGTAACCACCAATTAATCCGGCAGCAATGATAATTACTGCGATTAACAAAATTCTTGTTGTTGCTAATCCTCTCATGTTTTCTTCACCAAGTGATATGCTCTAGAAAACATTTCTGTAATATTTATATCTTATGTCAAAAAGGATCAATCGATTTTTAGTATAGTCCTCATTTGTCACTTAGTTTTTCTACCTGATTTAGGCACATATGATTAGATTATACATATATATCGCACTAATCCTCCGATGAGCCCTTAGATGGCCTCTTCTGCCATTGTTATCCTTTGCTTAGGATCCTGATTCTCTTTCTTCAATTCCTCTATGGGTGCATGATTGTTGTTTGTGGCCTGAGTTGGAGTTAGGGTTTAGTGCTCTAAAGGATAAAATTTCTCAAGTTATTGCGCTAAACGTTCAGTCATTATAAAGCTATAGAACTCTTGATATGGTGGGCCGGATGGGGCTTGATCCCATGACTTCCTGCGCGTGAGGCAGGCGTTCGTACCAACTGAACTACCGGCCCAGTGGTGATATTTCCCACAAACTCCTTTATCTTTTTTTCCTCATGATTCAAGATTCAGTCTAAGTATTACAAACTCTCATATTAAATAGAAAGCTGGTGTACGTAAGTGAATGAAAAGACTGCTCTGATCCAGAAACAAGGATGCCCCTGTGGCAATTTTCCAGATGAATATTTCTTTATTACAGAAAATCATATTTAGGGTAACAATACAAGAGTAAAATAGCTGGTTAAGTGATTTCTATTCTTTGAAAACATTATTGGAACTCTTATCAAGAAGAGCAATATGACAGGAGAGAGATTTCTTTGGAACTTAAGCCCGTTGTGAAGGTTTGGTTGGAGACTAAGGAGGGCTATATCTTCGGGGAAGGCCCATTTGAGCTACTAAGTAAGATTGAAGAATGTGGAACCCTTAGTGGGGCTGCTCAAGAGTTAGGCATGTCTTACAGGCATGCTTGGGGGATAACCAAGACTATTGAAAAAAGAATTGGTAAGCCTGTTTTGAAAACTCATAAGGGAGGAAGCCTAGGAGGTGGAGGAGCAGAATTGACAGAAGATGGAAAATTACTCTTGAAAAGGTATTCTGAAGTTAAGAAGAACATCCTCTTGGTTATTGAGAAGCTAGATGGAAGACTCATGAAATAAAATGACTTGTAGGAGTAGAACTAGCAGTTGATAAACTTCTTCGTCTTCTCTTTCTTTGAGGATTAATAATCTGAAGTTGAGTATGGCTCCACAAGTGTGTTCATCTTAGGGAATTGTTTATTCCCACTCTATTGTTGAAGGCGGTTTATGGGTGATGTCGTAGACAACTCTGGTCACTTCGGAAATCTCGTTTGTTATTCTAGTTGAGATCTTCTCTAAGATTTCGTATGGAATCTTTGCGAAGTTCGCAGTCATAGCCTCTGAACTCTCCACGGCCCTAACAGCGATAGTGTGACCGTAAGCTCTAGAGTCACCCTTAACCCCAGTTGTCTTAACACCAGCTAGAACAGCAAAGTACTGCCAAAGATCATGGTTTGCTCCACTTTTCTCAATTTCCTCGGCAACAATCTTATCAGCGGCCTTAACCAGTCGCACCTTCTCCTCGGTGATCTCTCCAATAATCCTAACCGCTAGTCCAGGACCTGGAAACGGCTGTCTCCAAACAATCTCCTTTGGCAAATCCAGCAATTCTGCTACTTTCCTCACCTCGTCCTTGTAAAGGTCTCGCAGCGGTTCAACTATTCCTTTAAACTCAATGTTGACGGGAAGTCCCGCAACGTTATGATGAGTTTTGATCTTTTCTGAATGTTTTCTGAAGCCTGATTCTATCCTGTCAGGGTAGATTGTTCCTTGAAGGAGGTACTCCGCTCCGATCTTCCTCGCAATTTCTTCAAAGACTCTGATGAACTCTTCTCCTATTATCTTCCTCTTTTGCTCAGGGTCAGTAATCCCTCGAAGCTTCGTTAGAAACCTATTCTTCTCATGAGCGATAATTACGTTCATACCGTACTTCTGGAAGATGTCCTTAACAAACTCTGGTTCTCCTTCACGCATAAAACCATGATCCACAAAGACTGCTGTTAACTTATTCCCAATCGCTTTAGCCGCTAGAGCTGCTGTGGTACTCGAGTCTACACCTCCGCTTAAAGCAATAATACCTCCACTTCGTCCAATGGAATCGCCCACCTCTTCTACAGCTTTTTCAATAAAACTACCCATTGTCCAATTGGGTTGACAACCACAAACTTTGAAGATGAAGTTCTCTATTACCGGTCTGCCTTTTTCAGTGTGTACAACTTCTGGATGCCATTGTAACCCATAAATACGCCTCTCAGAGTTTCTAAAGGCAGCGATGGGAGTATTTTCAGAATGAGCCAGTGGTTCAAATCCTTGAGGAAGACCATAGACAGTGTCTCCATGACTCATCCAAACTCTCTCCCTCTTGCCCAGACCCTCAAGAACATCTATAGGTTTATCGATATTCACATATGCTATTCCATACTCCTTCTTAGTTCCAGGCTTCACAGTCCCCTTCAACATATACGCAATCAGTTGATGACCATAGCAGATACCCAGAATAGGAATACCCCAATCAAAGAACTTTGGATCACATCTTGGCGAATCCTTATCATAGACGCTGGATGGCCCACCAGAAAATACTAAACCCTTTACATTGAGCTTCTCATCAAAAGCATTTATTTCCATAGGAGTGATATCATATGGAACAATTTCAGAGTAAACGTTGAGTTCTCGAATACGCCTTCCGATGAGATGACAGTATTGACTTCCAAAATCTAAAACTAAGATTGCATCAGGTTTCATAATCATTCATCTCTAACTCAGATATAGACTCGAGGATCTTCCTTCGTGGCAGCTAAGACAACATGAGTGATAGTCCGCTCAACATATTCCATCCTGAGGATATCTTTAACGAACTTACTAAGTTCTTCCCTTCTGCGAAAGCGAACCATGATCATTGCATCACTTGATCCAGTTATATCATATACAGCGTATACATTTGGATTTTTTGCCAATTCATCTTCCACATCAAGAAGTTTACCTTTTGAGACTATAATTTCTATAACGGCTACTACATCGTATCCTAGTTTCTGGGCGTTTAGAATGGTTGTGTAGCCTTTTATAATGCCTCCTTTCTCTAGGTTTTCCACTCTTGTCTTTACAGTTGCTACTGAGAGTTTTACTCTTCTGGATATTTCTCTGTAAGAGAGCCTAGAATCAGCGATTAATTCTTTGAGAATCATTGAATCCTTATCATCCAAAACAATCGTATCCTTATTAATAGGTTCTATTTGACAAATGTAAAGCAAATATATAAATATTTGCATATATAGCATGCTTATTTATATAAAAATGGACAAAAAATCAAAAAAACTTAAGTGAAATTACATTATGAAAGCATATATCCTTGTGCAAACAAGATACGGAGGATCAACCGAAGTTATTTTTGAATGCCACAATAACCATGGTAAATTCTTCGTACAGGGTAGACCTGTCTATGGTTGGTACGACGCAATTGTTGAACTAGAAATTCCAAATACTAATATACTGAGAGAAATTACAGAAGAATTGAGAAAGAATCAGCCAGACATAACTCAAATCGGAACAATTGTTGAAAGAACAGATGACAAATAGCCATTAATATCAAAGACTGTCTTTATCCTGGTACAAATTTTTGATATTAAAATGCGCATATTTCATTCACAAAGATGCCATACCTCATAGGCAGCAGCAGGAAGTGTACTAGGACATATAATAAATTGAATGACAAGTGTCCATTCTATAAAATCTTTCTTTCCCAGAGTAAAGATCCAGCGAATTAATTAGATTCGTTTATACAACCAATGAATCGAAATTACTCGGGCATGAGGGATTTGGAAGCACATTATATAGAGCAATTTGTGGAATTCAAAAAGGGTTTAAAGAATTTTTTAATTAGGAATCAGACAAGGATAATTCATTACTTTTGATAAAAAAAAAGACATGAATTTCTTTGAGAACGCAAGAAAGTAAATAGGGCTATCTTTAAATAAAGTGATTAGGGAAAGCTTTGCGTTTTTTATTATTGAAATCATCTGAGAAAATAAAAAGGCACAAAGGTAAGGAGTTTGAAGTATTTGTTATAAATAAATTTGAGTGGAGCTCCCAACCTTAGGAGAATCCGTATCTAAGAACTTGCAATTGCGTTTATTGGTTGCTCGGTAGCCGCTTCTTTCCCAATCTCGTATCTGTATCTTCTTCTCAGCTCTTCTTTCTTTCCGGAATTCCATCCGCTGACTTCCTGATAGTATCCTGTAATCCGACTCCAATGTTCCAAGTCTCCACCGGTGGAGGTACATTTCGGGCAGGCGTCTAGGAGACCATAGTGGACGGACTTGCAGGCTTTACAGATAGTCAGGTCTTTCGTGTACGCGAAGTAGCCAGTCAGTGTCTTGGTGGCAATGTCATGAGTTAGCTTCCACAGTGCGTCAGCATCTGGATAGGCTTCTCCAAGGAATACGTGTAGGATTGTTCCACCGTTATAGAGGGGATGGAAACTCGCTTCCACAGCTATTCTTTTTCCGAGTGGAACATTCGCATCCACATTTATATGAGATGAATTAGTATAGTAGACAGCTGGCGAACCGTTTTCAGATATCTTTGGATTACCCTGAACCACTGCCTTAAAGCTATACTTCTTCAGATCCATCTGTGCCAGTCTAATTGCTGCAGACTCAGCTGGGGATTGAACTAGACCGAAATACACACCCGTTTCCTGTGTGTACTCGTCTACTACACGCCTCATGAAGTCAACAAGCTTAAGTCCAAAACGCCACGAATCTGAGCTCTCGTGAAGCTCATGGCCTGTATGGGCTTTTAACGTTTCGTTGATACCCACCGTTCCGATTGTTACTCCTTGCTTGTCTGGTTCAAGGTATGGTGTTCCGTCTAAGGTGGAACTTCGACTGCCTGCAATCTTCAGTTTGCCTCCGTCGGAGTTAAAATTATGAATATCAAGAGTGTAAGGCTTTTTGTCCACAGGTTGAGATAGGAAAGGCAGAAATCCATCTACCAGTCTCTTTTTTACTTCATTAATCTTGATAAGGGATATGTCTCTTGCAGCGTCCATACGAGCGCGAACCTCTTCAAAGAGTCTGTCATCGTTACCGTTCGCTTCGTAGGCGGACTGTGGGAGATTGATCGTTGTAGACTGAATTACTCCACCGCGTAGAGTACCATTCTCCAAGTCTTCTTCATCGTTCCAATCGGAGTGCTGCATGTAGAATCTACAGCATTGAGTGCAAACCATCTCTCCAGGCATGTATGGGGCACTGGCATTGAAGTAATATGTACTACCAAACTTAGCTGCTAACTTCGCGGATAACAGATACTCCTTCTCATGATTGTTCAGCCAGTCCCTTGTCAACCTAACCTCGAGTTTCGGCCAGTTAAAGGGCTTACCCATGTAGTCGCCTTCGAGAGCCACATCCATCACAGCATCAAAGAATCTTGTGGACTCGTCTTCATAGTCTCCATAGACTCCGGAAACCTTGCCTTTAGGCCCTATAGCGGGCACGTCCCGATAGGTCTTGGGTACTCCCGGTTCAAGCGAGACACTTGAGAAGACTGTTTGTCCTCCTCTTGCGACGTACATTTCTCCTAACTCAAAGAACATCGTCTGAGCTAACTGCTTCAGAGACTCATAACTCATAGACCCGAGATACGGAGCCATAAAGACATTAAAATTGTGAAGACCTTGACCCCCACCACAGTTCACTTGACTAGCTTGAAGAACTTTTAAAGCGTGGAGTAACGCTACTTCAGCCCGTTTCGCTGGTCCGGCTACAGCGGTATGCGTTCCTGTACCATCAGCTATGAACCCGTTCTTAAAGAAGAATCTTGAGTCATGAGACTGACAGAAGGGCCTTGTGGGAAAATACTCTAGCTCGTGAATGTGAATGGCACCTCTTACGTGCATGTCACTGAGATAGAGGGGAATTGTCCTCAACATGGTGTACTCTCTGATGACACTGTCTGCTATGAGTTTGTGAGTTGTCTCAGGATTCTGTTGAAGATTAGCATTCTCTTTGGAGAACCAGTGGCTTCCCACAATCATTTTTTCTACATCCATGACTGGAAGACCGACTCTGGTGTAGATTTTCCTTTCTTCTTCAAGCCCGTGTTCAAGAAGTTTGACGTTGACGATCTCGCGTATCAAAGGGGCGCTGACAAATTCCAAGTCCATGTGGCGGATCTCAACTTCAACTTCTAGTGCTATCTCCTCCGCATTCTTTGGGTCGATCTTTGCCTCATTAACGAGACTATCGATGATCTTTTTTCGGTTGAATGAATCCATCATTCCCTTCGATGTTCGAACGAGAATGCTATGATTACTAGTGTAATTCATGTCCTCCTCTCTCCAATTCGTCTTATTTGAATACTAAATAGATTTGGAACTCTAGCGCAGAGCTCATTATAAGATACGGTTTATAGAATGACATTTAACAACGCCTTTAAACTTTAAGTTTTCAAACTAATTGATTAAAAATTTTAGATAATCCGAAGCCCAATATTTGCAGCAATAATGATTGAGGGTATTAATAAATTAATACGGTTATCAAGCAACTAAATGGATACTTCTTTATATGCTCTCTTGATAGCCACAACGAAAAAAAGATTGTAGAGCACACCTATTAGCTTAACGTGTAGTGATGGCGCTTCCCGACGACTCCCTGCTTCGATGAAGACCAAATATTCAACGGCAGATACTTGGATGACAGGCGACTATAGCGGGTGAATGACTTGACTGACGCACATTCTGGACATTTTGACAAGAGCCTTCCGAAGACTTTCTGGCAATTAGCACAGTAGCTATAACTGCGGGTAAAAGCGTAGAAGCCGATATTACTGAGTTGGCTTAGTTGCCTAGACATTTTAAGTAACATTTCAGGATTCTGCTCTGGCTCTTCAAGCTCTATTAGGGCAAGATGTCCACCGTTCAGGAAAGAGTGGAATGCTCCTTCCATATCCAGCCTCTCATTCAGGGAGAGTTCAGCCTCAAGGGGAACCATCGTCAGATCCGTATAGTAAGGAGCCTCTCTACTCCCTTGGATGAAGACAGTCCCCCATCCATATCGCTCTATATCCAGCTTGGCGAAACGTTGAGACGCATTGTTTGCAGAATCATTAGCGACGGTAACTCGGAAGCCTGACTTCCATGAAGCTGCCTTGGACTGCAGAGCGAGATTCCCCATGATCTTCAATCCAAAGTCCATAGCTCTTTTATCCTCATGAAGCTGGTTTCCAGTATGAACCTTAACCGCTTCATTCAGACCTACAAGGTTGATGTTGAGAGTGTTATCTCTTATTCTAAGGTAAGGTTCGCCTGATACAGGTTGGGATAAGAAGGGGAGAAGAGACCACTTTATCCTGTCTTCTATAGCCTGATATTTTATACTTAGAGCTTCAATAACCATCTGCAAGTATTCGTCTAGTGCGTTAAGTAGTTTGCTGTCGCTACCTTTGGCTTCGTAAGCCAGTCTTGGTAGATTGATTACGATATTACCTAGATTTCCTGTTCTTATCGTATCAAGTTCCCAATCGCCTGTCCAATCAGAGTTCATACGGCTTCCCGTCGCGAAGTAGGACGGAGACTTCTGGTATGTTAGTGAGGAATTTACGAAGTATGGAGTTCCACGCTTAGCTGCAAGCTCATGAGCTTTAAGCATCAGAGATTCGATATCCTTATTCTTTACATTTTCAGGATTCAAGTTGAATATCAGATAGGGGCTGAATATGGGTTGGTGAGCATCATCTTCAAACATCAAGTCCAAGAGAACACTTAGAATTCTTGAAGCTTCACTTAGATAGTCACCATAAAAGCCCATTCTATCTCCTCTGACTCCTATTGCCTCCAGTTTTTCCAAGTTCTCCGGAACAGTGAAGTCTAGACCTAAAGAAACATCAGCTGGTCTGCCACCCATAGACGCAGTCTGATTTAGGTTAAAGAGGAAGCGACGTAGAGAATCTTTAATCTCCTCTAGCGATAGGTTTCTCGCAAAAGGGGCGAGAAAAAGGTTGAAATGGTTTATTCCTTGCTCGCCAGCCAATTCTGTATTAGAGGCTCTTATAATGGCTATAGTCGTTGTAAGAGCGTTTTCGAAGGTTTTGGGAGGGGAAAAGGCAGGGATTGTATTATTTGAACCGTTAGGTTTGAAGCCATTCTTAAGAAAAACACGCAGATCGTGTTGGAACTCATTTAGTTTCAGAACCCAAGAGTCCGCATCATTTACATGGAGG
>JAUPKU010000042.1 GCA_030837285.1 Thermoproteota archaeon
GGGTAAGGTTGCCAGAATAGTCGTTGCTGATGAGACTGGAAGAATAAACGTGGTCCTCTGGGATGATAAGACTGCAATCGTCAGTCAGGGAAAGCTTAGCTTGAACCAGGAAGTTAGAGTCTTCCATGGTTACGTCAAGGAAGGATTAAGAGGGATGCCTGAGCTTAACGTTAGTCGGAGGGGAACTGTTGCCGTTCTTTCACAAAGCGAAAGCACTACTGAATCAAATATCAACGTCGAGGAACGCAATAAAATATGTGATCTGAAGGAAGGAGATGTCGCTGTCAACATCATTGGTATTGTCAGAGGAATATCTCCAATGTCTGTTTTTGAGAGGAAAGATGGAACCAAAGGTTCGGTTATGAGGGTAAGTCTCGCCGATGGAACTGGAAGAGTGAATATGGTCCTTTGGGATGAGGCAGTAGAGTCTACTAAAAAGATAGGTAAGGGAGTTTTTTTCAAACTCATTAATGGGCAAGTTAAGAAAGGAATGGGAGGAGGATTAGAAGTTCACACTGGGAGATTTAGCCAAATAACAGTTTTAAAAGAAAAGCCAGAGAACGTGGATGTGCCAACTCTTGATCTTACCAAGATAAGTGAATTGAATTCCACTATGGCCGATGTTGATGTTTTGGGAAGGGTTGTAGAAGTCGGTCAAGTCAGAGAGTTTACTAGGTCTTCGGGTGAAACGGGAAGAGTTGCAGACCTTTATCTGATCGATGAAACGGGTTCTGTACGATTGTCTCTGTGGGATAATAAAGCCAATGCATTAGAGGAAATTTCTGTTGGAGATACGGTCTTGGTGGAAAGTGCTTATGTTCGGGAGGGTTCTTTCGGTACTGGTCTTAATCTCGGGAAAATGGGCGCTTTAACGGTAAATCCGGATATAAAGGAGGCTAAGAAGCTTCCTCTTTCTCAAGCTAACTCCCTTTCTATTGGTCAGTTGAAGATGGGACTTGGGAATGCGATTGTCGAAGGTGTTATTTGTGAGGAACCGGTGGTTAGGACTGTGACGACACGAGATGGGCAAGAAGTTGATGTTGCCTCACTCAGGATTAGAGATCAAACAGGAGAGATCAGAGTTTCCCTCTGGAGGGATCTGGCTGAGAAGGTTAGGAGCTTGCCTTTAGAGACGGCAATCCGTGTTAAGAATGTCTATGTCAGGACTGGATTTGATGGAAGCTTAGAATTGTCATCAAGGTCTACTACCGAAGTTGAAATCATCCATTCCGAAGAAAAGAATGATACAAGTATTCTTGAGTTTGGCGACGAAGATGCTGAGAAGCCTGAGAAGATTTCAGAGCTTGAGGAAGGAGATAAGGTTAATGTAAAAGGTAAAATTGTCGAATTCTCCAAGTCATCTCAAATTCAGCCAACCTGCCCAAGGTGCAAGAGAAGAATTCAGCAGGAAGATGATGGAAAGTGGGTTTGCGATAAATGTGGAGAAATCCCTCAACCAGTTCTCACTTTGGTGGTTAATGCTTTAATAGAAGATTCTAGCGGAGGTATTGTGGCAGTCTTCAAGGGTTCCACTGCTGAGAAGCTCCTGGGAATGACAGCGGATTACGCTTGGAATATTGCAACTCAGACGGGAGATGAAAGATCATTCATAGAGGCCGTTAGCAAGAAGCTTATTGGAAAGACATTTAACATTGAGGGAAAAGTTAGAGCTGAGGGAACCTCTGGAAACAACCGTCTAATTGTAGAAAGTATTAAATGAATAATTAACCAAAATTCTAGTCTTCTTTTTCAGTAACCTTTTTTTGTATAGCGCTATTATGAATAGTGAAGTGTTTTTCTAATGCTCAAAATCGATCTTCATACACATACTCTTGTTAGCGGTCACGCTACTAATACAATATTTGAAATGATTCAAGTAGCACGTGAAAAGGGCTTGGAGCTTCTAGGTCTGGCTGAGCATGGACCTAAGGTTGAAGGTGGTCCGATCGCGAGTTACTTCCACCATTCTATAAGGCTACCTCGGCGACTCTTCAATATGAACTTCATTATGGGTGTTGAAGCGGATATAATGGATTTGAATGGTCTTTTGGACTTGAATGACCGCCATTTAAGGTTACAAGATATTGTTCTTGCAGGTATTCATCGGGAGGCAGGTTGGACTATTAAATCTCCTGAGGAGAATTCAAAGGCTATAATCGAAGTTATGAAGAACCCTCTAGTCCATTTCATTAGCCACCCATGTGATTCCAACGCTAGGATAGAAGTCGAAAAAGTCGTTAAAGCTTCATATGAATATCAGGTTCCACTCGAAGTTAACTGTCTTCACCTCGGCTACCATGTTGCCAGAGGTGTGGACATTGAGGACATTCGCCATATGATCAAGCTCGTTAGGGATTATAGGTGGAAGTTGATTATCTCATCTGACGCTCATGTAGCGACTGCGATTGGCGATGACTCCATAATCGATAAGATGAAGCTAAGGGACCTGCTCTCAGAAGACATCATCTTAAATAGTTCATTAACTGATGTTTGGAACTTTCTTGAGGAGAAAAGAAAGAAAGCAAAAACATAATCTATGAAAACAATCATGGCAGATAGAGTTTGCGGAAAGTTTTGCATATTCCTGACTTTATGAAGATTATTACGAAATTAAAGATATCATTTTCCATTTACCATTAGCCTAAATCAGAGATAAGTTCACCCAAATTTGATAGAGTGCATCTCTTCGAGGAATCTTCTCAAAATTTAATGCTCTAGATCTAAAAAAAATAATTTAATGAGTTTTAATTTCGACAAGATTTATTAGACGTGTTTTTGTGTTCTTATGACAAGAGTGAATAAATCTTGGTTACCTTAAATCTTGACAAGATCTTCAATCCTAAAAGTATCGCCCTAATAGGAGCTAGTGATGAAGAGGGCTCAGTTGGATACTTATTAATGAGGAATCTTACTAAGTCAGGATACAATGGTAAGGTTTTTCCCGTCAACATCAGGAAGGCAGAGATTCTCGGTATTAAAGCTTACTCGAATGTTGGTGTCATTCCAGATGCTGTAGACCTTGCTATAATAGCCACGCCAGCAAAGACTGTTCCAGATGTTTTAGAACAATGTGGTAAAAAGGGAATTCTTGGAGTCATAATAATTTCGTCTGGTTTCAAGGAGGCTGGACAAGAAGGGAAAGCCCTTGAGGAGAAGATTACTTCTATAGCCAAGTCCTATGGAATCAGGATTGTAGGACCCAATTGTTTAGGAGTAATTCGTCCAAGTATCAATTTGAATGCAACTTTTGTAAACAAGATGCCAATTTCTGGTAATATTGCTTTTATTTCCCAGAGTGGTGCATTAGGTGCTGCAATTCTTGATTGGGCTGCGCATGAGTCCACGGGCTTCAGTAACTTTATTTCAGTTGGTTCAATGGTGGACGTGGACTTCGGTGACCTAATTGACTATTTTGGAACTGATTCCAAAACTCGGAGCATTCTCATGTACATTGAAGGGATAACCGAGACTAGAAAATTCATGAGCGCCGCTCGACACTTCGCGAGAACTAAACCCATTATTGCGGTTAAGGCGGGAAGATTCAGTGAGAGTGCCAAGGCCGCTGCTTCACATACAGGATCACTTGCTGGAGAAAGCATGGTATATGATGCAGCCTTTAAGCGTGTTGGAATAGTGTGTGTATCCGAGATTGAAGATCTTTTTAACACTGCTGAAGTCTTGGGAAAACAGCCTAATCCAAAAGGTCCGAACCTGGCAATAATAACCAATGCAGGCGGACCTGGGGTAATGTCTACGGATGCACTTATCTCAAGAGGAGGAAAGCTTGCTACCCTAAGTCCAAAAACTTTAGAAGCGCTGAATAAAGTTTTGCCACCTTTCTGGAGTAAAGCAAATCCAATTGATATTCTTGGAGATGCTAAGGCGGATAGATATAGAGCTGCTACAGAGATATGTCTTCGTGACGACGAGATTGATGGATTACTCATAATATATACACCTCAAGGCGGATCAAATCCCACTGAAATCGCCAAGATCATCGCGGAACTCAGGGAGAGTAAGGGATCCAATAAAACAATACTAACTTCTTTTATGGGTTACAGCGAAGTAGCAGAGGCAAACCACATATTGAATGAGCATAACATTCCTACTTACCTCGCGCCTGAACAGGCAGTTTCAACTTTCATGTACATGTACCAGTACAAACGTAATCTTGAATTGCTTTATCAAACACCTTCAGAGCTGCCGATAGATAGCACTCCTCCAAAACGTCCTCTAACGACGATAATAAGGAATGCTGCTAGAGAAAATAGAGAAATGTTTACAGAGAGTGAAGCAAAACTGTTTCTGAGCGAATACAATATTCCAGTTGTCAATACATTAGAAGCGAAGACTGCGGATGAGGCATCTGTGCAAGCTATGCGAGTGGGCTATCCTGTAGTATTGAAAATTCTGTCACCCCAGATTATACATAAGACTGAGGCAGATGGTGTAGTGCTTGATATAGAGTCAGAAACTGAACTTAGGAAGGCTTTTGATCAGACTGTAGAAAATGCCAAGAAGTATAATCCCAAGGCTGAGATTCAAGGCGTAACCATTCAACCTATGATTAGGAAGAGGGGATATGAAGTCATTCTTGGAGCCAAGACAGATCCGATCTTTGGACCAGTGATCTTGTTTGGAATGGGAGGAGTTGGTGTTGAATTGTTCAGAGATGTGACAATTGGGCTTCCTCCTCTAAATCAGACTTTGGCTAGGATGATGATGGAGGAGACGAAAGTTTATCAGCTTTTGAAAGGCTATCGTAATGCAAAACCAGCAAATCTCAAAATGCTTGAGGAGATCATTGTGCGATTTTCACAGATGATGGTTGATTTTCCACAGCTTAAAGAAGTTGACATTAACCCTCTGTTCATAAACGACAAGGAAGCTTTCGCTCTTGACGCACGGATAGTTATTAGTAAAGATAGAGTTTTTACAAAGTCTGAACCTTACGAGCACTTAGTAATCAGTCCTTATCCTCAGAAGTATGAGACATTATGGAGACTTCATGATGGCCGAATTGTTCTCTTAAGACCTATAAAGCCCGAAGATGAACCACTTTGGCTTGAAATGTTTCAATGTTTCTCAGAGCAGTCAATACGATATAGGTTCTTTGAAATCATAAAGGATACACCTCACGAGACTAGGATCCGATACTGTAACATAGACTATGATAGGGAGATGGGAATTGTAGCTGAGATAACTGAAGAAGGTCACCGAAAGATCGCTGGTGTCGTCAGACTCATCGTCGAACCTGATGGTAAAACTGGTGAAATCGCCGTTATTGTCGCTGATCCTTGGCAAGGTCTAGGGATGGGAACAAAGATGGTTGATTACATATTAGACATTTGCAAGGACAAGAATCTTGAAACAGTCTATGCTGAAATGCTAAAGGATAACGTCCGTGCAATTGGCATAATGAGGAAGATGGGATTCACTATTAAGAAGAAAGACGAGGAAACAGTTGAAGCCATTTTAAACTTTAAAGAAGAGCTTTAAAATTTTGTGTATTGGATCGTGCTCCCGATATTCTTTGTCCAGCTTCTAAGCTCGCGCTGTTTATATGAATATTCAAAGTACCACTCGAACTATTACTAAGGATAGTTACTCAGATTTTATTTGGTTAATAACACCCTCAGCGAATAGTCTAAGGCTCTTTCTCCTCTCAGTCAAGTTGGGTGCTTTTCGTGCAGCTCTGATGCTAAAGGTGTAGTAGGTTACACCAATGTCTACTAATTGCCGCATCTTCTTTAAGCATTCTTCGGGAGTTCCCACCATATTTCTCGAGCGAAACGCGACTAGCCACTCTTCGAAGGATAAGTTCTGCAGCTGAATTCTCTGGTCAAGACCCGTCTGGTAGATTTCCTTCATGGCTCGTAGAAGTTCGTCTTCGGTGTTGTAGATGTCCATGGAGGAGTAGTATGTCTTGTCTATAGTCGTGTAGTCTCGCCTTATTCGTTGACAGTACTTCTGAAGGATATCAAGTCGCCTCTTGTATTCTTCTGGAGGACCACTTCCGTTCCATCTGTCTGCATAGGCTGCCACAGCTCTCAGTGTTAGTTGTTCACCACTGCCACCTATCGTTATTGGCGGATGAGGCTTTTGAACTGGTTTGGGTTCACAGACTACGTTGCTAATTTTATAGTACTTTCCCTGATAGCTCGGTTTATCCTCTGTCCACATTCTTTTTATTATTTCCAGCCCCTCTCTGAGCATTCCTATTCTGACACGGGGTTCTGGAAAGGCGTAGCCATAAGTCTCATGTTCATCTTTGTTCCATCCAGAGCCGATTCCCAATTCAAGACGCCCCTGAGATATAACATCTAATGTCGCGCTCATTTTGGCTAAGAGGGCTGGATTCCGCCAGTTGTTGCAGAGAACCAAAGTACCTAGTCTTATTTTACTAGTTATTGCTGAGAGGGCTGAGAGGACTGTCCAACACTCAAGCCTTGAGCTTCCCGTTATCAAGTGATCACCAAACCATATTGAATCATATCCAAGCTGCTCACAGTATAACGCGGTAGACTTCAGAACATCCCAGTCCTCAGGAGAATAATATCTAGCGCTCAATTGCACACCGAATTTCATGCTCTTCATCATTATACACCCATAAAAAATACGCCCCTTCAGATATTAATAACACTATCTAAAAATAAGAGTGGATTAATGGGCATGGATTTTGATCTTAAGCATTAAAAAAGATTCTAAATTAGGTTAAAGTAATAAAAAGGCTAGAGAAATATTAAAGTTTAGAATCTATTTTTTAGATGTACTAAACTAATAAAAAGAAAAATTGTGGATCTATTTTTATATGTTCGCCATTTCTCACTGGACTTTCTTGGCCATTTCCTTTCCGAATTCATAGCATTTCTGAAGTTCGTCGTAGGTGGGAACCCAGTTGATAGTTAGAGCAGGAGAGACAATGTTCATACCTGCTTTTACAAGATTCTCTTCTATAGTTTTAATCGCTCCGCCACCCCAGCCATAGGATCCAAAAGCTGCGGCAATTTTATTCCTAGGCTTAAGGCCTAAAAGTTCATCTAAGAATGGAGCTACGGTAGGTAGAACACCATTATTAATGGTAGAGGAGCCGATAAGTATTCCCTTCGAGTCTAAGAGTTCTTTAATTATATCACCTCTGTCAGAGACTGGAAGTCTGAAAATAGCTGTCTCAACACCTCCGCTGATTATTCCTTCAGCCATAGCCCGCGCCATCTTCTCAGTACTACCCCACATTGAATCGTAGACAACTAGGATTCGCTTCTTTGCAGCACCGCTGGCCCATTTAAGGTAAGCCTCGACAATCTTCATGGGATTACCTCGCCAAATGATACCATGACTCGGAGCAATCATCTTAATCTTGATTCCTAGCTTCTGAACCTCTTCAATCTTCCTAGTCACAAATGCACTTAGTGGCCAGAGAATATTCGCATAGTACTTGGAAGCCTCTTCCATCAGTATATCTTCGTCAACCTCGTCGTCAAATCGTCCAGAAGAAGCTAAGTGCTGACCGAACGCATCATTAGACAGAAGTAAAGCATCTTTCTCAATATACGTAAACATGCTGTCTGGCCAGTGAAGCATAGGAGCTTCAAAGAATTTCAGTGTCCTTGAGCCCAGGCTAACTTCATCTCCAGTTTTTACAACTTGGAAGTTCCAGTTACCAAAGTAGTGTTTCTGCAGTCCATCTTTACATCGGGCAGTACCCAATACCTTTGCATTCGGTGCAAACTTCAGGACTTCAGAGATTGCTCCAGAGTGATCAGATTCAACATGATTTGCAACTATATAATCTATCTTCGAAGGGTCAACTACCACTTTTATCTTGTCTATCAATTCCTTGGAGAAGGGAGCATAAACACTATCTATTAGCGCAATTTTCTCATCGATAATTAGATATGAGTTGTAAGTGGTTCCGCGATGGGTTGAATAGGTAAAACCGTGGAAATTCCTTACATTCCAGTCAACTGCGCCAACCCAGAAGATGTTGTCTAAAATCTTAACTGACATTTTAGAATCACCAATTTAAAATGAGAAAGACTCTTCGTAATAACTTTTCTTCACAATAGACAATAGATCTAATTGACATGAGAATCTATGGATATTCTTTCAAACTTAATCTCGAACTAAGGATAGACCTCACAGAATTCGCCTAGAAAAAGGATTAGATAGAAGTGAAATGTGGATTGTTATGGGAAAAAGTTGAGAATAAAAGAAGCCCTATTCTTTTTCATCTCTCTTTTTAGTAGCAGTCTCAGAGAATTCTTTAAGGCGTTCAGCCATTTCCCGTAGGCGTTTGTCTATCTTGTAGTTTATAGTTCCTTCTTCGAAGGTCCCGTCGGATTGTCTTTTTCCAGCTTTCACTCCAGTGAGAATCTCAATACCTTCGTCAATAGTCTTAGCAGAGTATATGTGGAACTTCCCTATTCGAACAGCATCGACTATCTCTTCCTTTAACATCAGATTTTGCACGTTGCTATCAGGAATTAGTGCACTATGTTTTCCGTTAAGCCCTTTTGCCTTGCAGACTTCGAAGAAGCCTTCTAACTTCTCATTAACTCCTCCGATAGCTTGAACTTCTCCCTTCTGGTTTACTGAGCCTGTGACGGCGAAGTTCTGTTTTATGGGTACACCTGAGAGGGCGGAAAGGATTGAGTAGAGTTCAGTGCTTGACGCGCTGTCTCCCTCAACCATGCCATAGCTTTGTTCGAAGGTTAAACTTGCTGAGAGAGTGAGAGGCTTATCTTGGGCAAACTTTTCGGATAGATAGCCACTCAGAATCATTACTCCTTTCGTGTGAATTGGCCCTCCCAGCTTCGCTTCACGTTGGATGTCAATTACCCCTTCACTTCCTAATCCTATGCTCGCTGTGACTTTAGAGGGAGAGCCAAATGAAAAGTCCCCGAAACCCATAACGAATAACCCGTTCACCTGTCCTACAGCCTCGCCTTCAGTCTCAATGAGAATTACTCTCCTCTCAATCATCTCATGAATCTTTTCTTGAATCATATTGGATCTGTAGACTTTCTCTTCGATAGCTTTCTTCACATGAGCTCCGGTGATATTGGGTGAGTTGTCTTGCGTAGCGTAGAAGCAAGCTTCTCTAAGGATATCGGCTACTTCAGAAAATCTTGTGGATAGTTTTTCCTGATCATCCGCTAGTCTTGACCCGTATTCAACTATCTTTGCTACTCCAGAGGCATCTAAGTGTCTTATACTCTCTTTCGTGCAGAATGTGCATATAAATGAGGCATATTTTAGAACGTTCTCGTCAGTACGATTCATGGAAGTGTCGAATTCAGACTTGACTTTGAACAACTCTTTGAATTGAGTGTCAATAGAGTAAATCTGTTGGTAGACGAAAGGATCTCCTATGAGTATTACTTTAACGTCTAAAGGTATAGATTCTGGTCTCAAACCCTTTGTTGTGATATAGCCTAAACGCTCTCCAACCTCTTCAATGTTAATCTTCTCATTTGTTAAAGCTCTTTTCAATGAATCATAGGAAAAAGCGTTACTGAATAGTTCTTCAATAGTAAGAACAATAAAGCCTCCATTTGCCTTGTGAAGTGAGCCTCCCCGAATCATAGTGAAATCCGTGGTTAAAATACCGAATTGGGCTTCCTTCTCGATTCTACCTAAAAGATTTGGATAGGTGGGGTTCCTCTCGGAAATCACCGGTGCGCCCTTGAGGTCCGAGTTATCTACAATGACGTTAACCTCGTATTTTCTAAATGGTAATTCACCTAGCCATTGAGGTTGGAAAGGAAGCTGCTGAGCTGCGGCGGCTTTAGGATCTCTTATGAACTGATCGAGGTTTTCGAGTATGTTATCTCGAACCGCATCAACATAGACTAAGACGTCAGGGAACTCTTTGTATTTTTGAGACAATTCTGAATCCAAGGTCTCTATGGTGTAGAGGCCGACGTCACGATTTAGTTTCACAAGACTCTCATCAGCCTTCCCTCCCAACTGTCTAAGCTGCCTTATGGCAGTTCTGAGATCTGCGCCGAGTGTATCTCTTCTCTTATGAATTTCATCCTTCATCTTGGGAGTTAAAGAATCGAATTCTTCATCAGAAAGCGGTTGGCCTTTTATCACAGGAACCATGATCAAGCCCATAGGGCTAGTCTGAATTACGAAGCCCTGCTCCTGAGCCTTCTTGTTGAGTTCATCAAAGAGTTTTCTCCTCTCAGCTTCTACAGCTGCAATTGTCGACTCCCTTTTAGACGCGTAATCCTCGCTTTCAAAAACTTTCTGAAGACCTTTGCGGGAGCCATCAATGAAGTCTTTCATGTCTTTCTGAAAGACCTTCCCCTTCCCTGGGGGAAGCCTGATGGCTTTTGGCTCGTAAGTGTTGCTGAAGTTGTTAACATAACACCAGTCAGATGGAACTGGCTTAGTCTTGGCGACCTCCTCAAGAAAGCCCATCACTGCTGTCTTTCTACCTGTACCAGGATAGCCGGCTACGTAGATATTGAATCCTCGTTCCTTAATGTCTAAACCAAATTTGAGAGCTTTGACAGCCCTATCCTGACCAATAATTCCTCCTAGTATTGGAAGATCTTCGGTTGTGGCACAAGACATAACTTTGGAATCGTATTCTCTTCTGAGTTTTTGAATAGGCAATTCACTTGTCAAAAAATTCCACCTTCACTCGGAAATGAGAGATATAAACAAATCATAATTAGGGATTCTCAGCTAAGCCTAAAAACATTTCTAGAGAAGTGCTTAGCTTTCCTTTCGCGTAGTATTAACGTTCATCTAGATCTGTTCTTATGAGGAAACATTTATTCAATTTCTCTCCGATACTAAATGTAGTAGACTGGGTGGTGTTTGATACGAAGGAATATGATCTGATAGTAGTTGGAACAGGCTCTGCTTTGACTATTCTTGAGGCTATGATGCGAGAGAATCCTGGTGTGAAAGCCGCAGTAATAGATAAAGACGAACCTGGAGGCATCTGCTTAACGAGAGGATGCATACCATCGAAGATACTATTATATCCAGCCGAACTTGTGAGGACCATCGAGAGAGCAAGGGAGTTCGGAATAGAAGTTGAATTTAAGAAGATCGATTTTGGAAAAGTCATGGATAGAATGAGGAGTCTCGTCAACCCAGAAATAAAAAATATAAGAATGGGACTTTCTCATACAGAGAACTTGGATTATTATCATGAAATAGCTGAATTTATTGCTCCTTACACGTTGAAGGTCGGGAATGATACTATAACATCGAAGTTTATTCTTCTCGGTGCTGGTTCGAAGCCTTCGATTCCGCATATTAAAAATTTAAATGAAACAGGTTATTTCACCAGCGACACCATCCTGGGAATTAGTAGATTACCTGAGAGCATAACGATCATAGGTGGGGGATATATAGCTGCAGAATACGGACACTTCTTCTCAGCGATGGGATCTAAAGTTACAATCATAGGTAGAAATCCACAATTTCTCCCTGAAGAGGAACCAGAGGTATCCGCTTTAGCCAAGAGGGAGCTGCAGAGGAATATGACTGTCATCACGAATCATGAAGTGATCGAAACTGAGAAGACCTTCATGGGAAAGAAGAAACTAATTGCAATTGAGAGGCAGAGTGGAAGACAAACGGATGTTGTAGCTGAAGAGATACTAGTCGCTACCGGTCGAAGTCCAAACACTGACATACTGCATCCCGAAAGGGGCGGTGTAAAAGTTGATGATCAAGGTTGGATTCAAGTAGACGAGTATTTGGAGACTTCTCAGAAGAACGTCTGGGCTTTGGGAGATGCTTTGGGAAGGTATCCTTTCAAGCACAAAGCAAACTATGAAGCTCTAGTTGTGTATCGAAATGCAGCCATGGGAGAGAGGATGAAGGCTGATTATCATGCTGTACCTCACTCTGTCTTCACTTATCCCGAAGTCGCAAGTGTAGGACGGCGAGAGAAAGAGGTAGTGGAGAAGATAGGGAGGGAGAATGTGGTTATTGGAGTAAAGAGATATCAGGAAACTGCTAAAGGCGAAGCGATGGGTGTCAAGGATTATTTTGTTAAAGTAATCCTTGAAAACGGGAGTATGAAGATTCTAGGAGCTCACATTATTGGGCCTTATGCTTCAACTCTTATCCAAGAAGTTATCAACTTGATGAATACGCCTGATGAGACTGCCCTTCCAATATTAGAGGGAATGCATATTCACCCTGCCCTTAGCGAAGTAGTGGAGGGAGCTTTCCGAACCCTTATGACTATTGATCAATATCATCATCTCATGGAGGAACACTATCAACTCCCTACTAGTTGAAATAAAAGAATAATATGCAAGTGGATTCTTGGAATTAGAAAAAGATATTGGCCAGCCGCCTGGTATTGGAGCTTTCTCTTGGGTGAATCCTCTTTACATGACGCCTCTAATACAGGAGTAGTTATTAGCTCTCAAGTTGTTTCTGGCCAGCCTCTTCTTGAATATAGATGATATTAATTGTTGCTACTTAGGAAATTTCTACTGTAGAGTTTGCAGGACTTCAAGACCTATAGGTGTGGCGAAATATTTTCCATCTGCGAATGAGATAGCTTCGGAAGTCCTCAGACCAACGAGTATGTCGAGAACATCTCCTTTTATTCGGACACGTTGTATTTCTTCGGGAGTTTTCGGTTCTTTACAGAAGAGCAATATTTTCCTGCAACTTTCTCCTTTCTTCTTGTCGTTAAGACAATTTACGATTTGTTCCTTCAAAGTCTACACCTCACTTTTTATTCCTGCCACTTCTGGAAACACCGGAAGTATCGAAATCTTTATCCTGGCGACTTTTTCTTTGAAAAAGTTTCTTCAACTGTAAATATCGACCTCACTAAGCCTGGGTTTGAACCGCTCTTGACTCAGTTTCCAGTTTAGCTCCAAGATTCAAATCTCTTTTCCAATAGAGCTTAAGATGATTGTACGCTTTGACGTTTTAAGTCTTGCGATTTTGGAATATCTTACTTGAAATTATTAACAAATGTTAGAAAATCGCTATGAACAAGTCTAACTCATTATGACTCAAGATAAAAAAATGATTTTAAGTTTAGTAACAAGAGTAACAAATTTCAAAATTATTAGTTATGGAAAAACTTTTTAGAAGATGTTTAATAGAACGCTCGTGGAAGAAAAATGTACTTGTGCAACTTGATATATGATCTTGAAATTCACAAAAACAATATTCTTTCTTAGCCCTTCTAAAATTGAACGAATTGAATAAAACATATCCTAATTTATTATTTAGAAATTTCAAAATCGAGAAATAATATCCTTTCCACATAATTCTATATCGTTAAGGTCTATAAACATGAATGTGATAAGCCCTATTCCCTTGTCCAAGTAGTCTCTCAAATTATCTACAACCATCTTGGGGGTACCGAATCCTAGTCCAAGTCTGCTTTTCAAAGCTTCGACGGGCTGGCTTGAGGACTTTGCTATCTTCCTAAGCTTCTCTTCTGCATCATCTATTGTGCTCCCAAGAAGTAAATTCATTGACGTACCTTTTCGGATCGCATCATAGTCTCTACCTACATCCTTGCAGTGACCTTTAAGAGCAGAAATCATAGCATCGACGTCCTGAAGGCTGCTGGTGTGGGAGTGACTGATATCAGCGTATCTTGCCGCTATTCTTAATGTTACTTTTTCACCTCTACCACCAATCATTATCGGTAAAGAATTCTGGACTGGTGAAGGCGAGTTCAAAACGTTTTCTATTCTATAGAGCTTACCATGGTAGGTTGTTCTTTGATCTGTAAACATCTTCTTGCAGATTTCCGCGGTTTCTCTCAGGCCTCTCAGTCTCTCCTTATTTGGTGGAAATCCATTGAAGAATGTTTTAAACTCAGCTTCGTTACGGCCAGCATTTCCAGCCCCGAGTCCAAGTATCAATCTACCCTTCGAAATTATATCAACTGTTGTCGCCATTTTAGCCAGAACTGTTGGCCACCGGTACTTGTAGCAAGCGACAAGGGGCGCGAGTTTAATTCTGGCGGTCACTGCAGCGAGACCAGCTAAGGTTGTCCAGCACTCAAGGGGATGATTGTCTAGACCATACGGATTTTGCATGTTTAGGAAGTGATCTGTTATGGTGAAGAGATCGAATCCGCCTTTCTCAACTCTCATACATATAGATTTCATTTCATCGAAGTTTTTTCCTTCAGGAGGCACATGGACTCCAAACCAGACATCTCTCGCCATGAATATTCATTGTCAAAGATGTCTTTCTTAACTATATCTATTTAGAAATGGTTGGATGAGACTGAAAAACCATGAAATCTATTACCACTCGCACAAAGATATCTTTTATAGTATATTTCTACAACTAGCATTCTAGCTTGTGTATTATGAAGAGGCTATAACCAGCATCTAGGTAGGTATTTCAGCGCACTATTTTTTAAGGCTAACACTTATCCTACATTTTCCACCGAGTTTTAATAAGTCCATATTTAACTTTAACATTTTGCGTAAATGATACTTGGTTGCGGTTAGGCCTGGGTATGAATGAAATTTTTCTGCAAGGATAAGTATTAATAATCAGCATATTATCTGGAAATGGGTATTGCTGTACTGCAGTACTTGCATTGAAGAGAAGTCTGTCCTCTATAGATCTCTGCAGTGTATGGAGCACCGCATCTCGGGCATACGAGGGGTATAGACTTCTGCTCATCTGTTTTTGGACCTTTAATTTTATCAAGTTCAAGGTCTGCTTCGCCACTGGATATTAATTGGTGAAAACGAATAACCAAGTCAGTGTCATCCCCTTTTGTATCCAGTTTCATCTCTTGTTGCCCACTATTTGGTTTGAATGTTATGTACAAGCCTTGTCCAGAAAGAATTCCAACTCTGCCTTTGACAATGCTATCAACTATACCAACCGGTTTGTCAACCATGGTTTCCCGAACTTTTTTCTTCTGTGTTGCTATGAAGAGTGTTTTTTTTAGAACCACTTCTTTTTGCGACTCAAAGAGGAAGCGCTGACTCGTAAGGCTTAGTATCCCCTCTACGTCATTGTTTAGATCCTTTGCATTGACTGAAATGATGGGTGATTCGTTCTCTTTCCATTGAAAAGATGATCCCGAAGATAGATTGAGTGTTCGCTCAGCTATCCCAACATCCGCATCTAATGACTGAAACCTATTCATTATACCGCCTGTAAATCCAGACACCCTACCTGCTAGATCGGATACACGAGCATTTAATGTAGAGACCCTGAATTCTATACCGCCTAGTTGCGCGACATCAGAATTTGATGAAAAACGTTTCTGACCCAATTCATTCTCAATATTTCTTCCCTCGGAGGTGAGAGCAGGTACAGTACTCTCTATAAGATTAGCTACACCGGGTTTCGCTGTTGCCCATTCTTTTGAAAGAGAGTCAATATCATTTTCGAGGTTTATCATTACTCGATAATTCATCTTCCGGATCTGTTGAATCCTTGTAGGAAGTCTATTTAAGGCGTCATCTATGCCTGTTACTCTTCTATTAAATTCGTTCAGGTGTATCATTAGAGATGAAACTTGATTGTTGATTGTGTCAAGTCTGCTTACATACAATTTTCTAGCATCAGGCGTACTCATTAAAATCCCCTATCTTCCTTCAAACCTACAGAAATAAAGAACATTCTAAATAACCTTGAGTAAGTCGAGTAGAAAGGAAAGTGGACTTTGTTCAAATAATTCACTAACGATTAATGAATTTGAGATCGGAATATATTTTATGAATTCCAAATTCATACATACGAGTTATCGCGCGCATTGATAAGCTATCACTTGAAAGAAAGAAAAGAATGAGCGAAATAGTACTTTATTATCAGATGTACTATTCCTTTTTTAATTAGAAGAGGCTATGTGTGAAATATGTCCGAATCAGCAATAATAATAGAAGATCTCGTAAAGAAATTCGAAGATGTCATAGCAGTAGATGATGTCAATTTGCAGGTTGCAAATGGCGAATTATTCGGGCTACTTGGACCAAATGGTGCTGGCAAGACGACTATCATAAACATCCTCTGCGGCCTTATTAAGCCCACAAGCGGTTCAGCCATCATAGGTGGCTACGATGTCCAAAATGAGCCGATGAAAGTTAAGGAACTCATTGGTGTTTGCATACAAGAGACTGCTGTTTATCCTTATCTGACTGGTGCAGAGAACGTGAACTTATTTGGAGACTTGCATGTCATGGATAGTGAAACGCTAAAAGCACGACGTACCATGCTCTTTGAAAAAATGGGTCTCACCTCAGAGGCCAAAAGAAGAGCTGGAAAGTACAGCGGCGGTATGAAACGAAGGCTAAGCCTTATCCTTGCATTGATTCATAATCCGCAGATCGCCTTCTTGGATGAGCCGACTGTTGCTATGGATCCGCAGTCCCGCCATGCAGTTTGGGACTTTATAAAAGACCTGAAAAATGAAGGCAAGACGATCATTCTAACTACACATTATATGGAAGAAGCGGAGGAATTGTGCGATAGGATTGGAATAATAGATCATGGTAAGCTGATCGCTCTCGGGTCACCCAAAGTCTTGATCTCAAATAATCTGGTTAAGAATTTAGAAGATGTCTTCATCAAACTCACTGGAAGAAAGATTAGGGAGGAAGTCTAAATGGAGTTTCAAAGAGTCTTAGCTTTAATCAAGAGAGAAATGAAGAAGACTGTTCGTGAACCCGCGGTACTCTTCATGATCTTCCTCTTCCCTATAGTCTTCGTCTTCGCTTTTGGAGCCTCCTTCGGTGGTGGGGGAAGCCAACCTAGTTATAGTATTGGTATAGTCAACTTGGATCAAACTAACTCCGTTAATGCCTCAAAAATATTCTACATAGCACTATCCAATACAAAAATACTGAGTCTCCACGTTTATACAAATAATCAAAGTGCACAAAATGACCTGTCGCAAGGTAAAGTTCAGGCGGTAATAATTATTCCAAATGATTTCAGCAAGAGCTTAGTCTCATTTGAGACTGTGCCTAATGAACCAAATAAGTGGATAAACTCCACATTGAAACTATACTTGGATAAAGGTTCTCTAGTTGCAACACAAGCCATACCTCCAATAATTCAACAAGTTCTGACAGCTATTACAGGTCAGACTCAACAGATTCCATCAAATCCTTTCCACTTAGAAACAGCATCGTTGGTTGAGGTGAAGACTCCTTCGGCACTTGACTTCATAGCCCCAGGCATGTTCACCTTTGCTTCTATATTCTTGATAATGATGGTTTCTCAATCATTTACCCAAGACCGCGAAAACGGTATGATGAAGAGGATAAGAATAACACCTACAACACCAACGGAATTCATGTTAAGTCAAGCCATTTCCTACATGATTATCGCTCTAGTTCAGGCAGCTCTTGTCTTCATAATGGTTTATATAATGGGATTTAGGCCTGCAGTAGGGATACCAGTCTACATCTTCGCATTTCTACTAGTTCTCGTGTTCTCACTGTCTAATGTGGGATTTGGATTGATTACTGCCACAATCGCAAAATCATCAGGTGCAGCAACAGGACTCTCGTTCCTCTTTGTACTCCCACAGTTATTCCTTGGCACATTTGTCGGTGCATCGCTTTCCTCAGCAGCTCAAATAGTAGGAAAATTCGTGCCAAGCTACTATGTTACAGACGCACTAACCTCACTCTTCCTAAGAGGCGCTGCTATTACAAGCCCAATCATATTATTGGACGTAGCAACGATATCCATATCCTGCATATTTATCCTTGCTATAGGAGTCATCTTGTACGATAAATACTTCAGAATATGAAAAGTACACTGGAAAAGCACTAAAACATCGCTTTCCTTTTGTGTGCTTTAAGCTCAATCTATCCAATGGTTATGAGAGATACGAAACACAAAAGTTTATGGACAATAAATCCATGTTTATAAGTTCTATAATATAAATGAGAATTACTTGATGGAGATATCAGTGTTTTGATGTTCAGGGAAGAGTCCATCGTAGCTAGAGCTAAGCAAGTGCTTGATGTGGATGATAAATCACAGTCAAATCTCAAGAAGAACTTCCATCAACGGATAATAAAGTACCACCCTGATAAGTGTGGCTCAGAGTACGCCGAAGAAGCGAAGGTTTTAATCGAAGCCTACCAAGTCCTTAGGGGAAGAGCTAACCCCTTGAACTGTAGACTTCTTGAAGATAAGAAACTTGTCGCGTCCCTACTCTCACAAGGCATGAAGCCAGTGGAACTTGGAATTAAGTATGAGGACTGGCTAAAAGAGAATTTCTATGGCTTCGTTAAGCCAAACACTGATAACTCTGCAAATGTGAAAACAAACAGAAGAAACTCTAAGATCAAGAACAAAACTGGACTTTAAACCCTAAATCGCCACTTTGAATTTCAAATCAGAAAATCGTATGTAGAATAAATATTGTAGAAGAAGAAACATTCTATTAGGAAATGCGTTTTATTGTCTTTAAAATAGAACTCAAAAAGAAAGCAAAAAATAATTAAGCCGGAAATGAACATCGCTAGAGAATCTGTTTGGAGAAAGGCGGTTTATGAAAGAAGTATTTTTTATGAGGCATGGTCTGACGAGAGAGAACGAGTTAGAGATAATGATAGGAACCACCAACCCGTCGCTCAGCGATAGAGGAAAGGCAGAACTTCATGCAATAAAGGATTACGTTGTTAAACCTGATGTCATCTTCTCCAGCGATTCCAGACGTGCATTTGAGACAGCAGAGATTCTCTTCCCGAACATGAATGTGACTTACATTCCTCAGTTGAGAGAGCGAGATTGGGGTGTTCTAGAAGGAAAAACCTTAGACTTCACGAGGAAAAGTGGGCTATTAAGGGTTGAGGATGAAGAAATCCTAAAACAGAATGGAATTGAAACCTCTTCTTCCCTCCGAGTACGAGCAAACCATATAATGCAACTAATAAGCCAAACTCAAGCACAGAAAATACTGATGATAAGTCACGGGGGTTTCCTCAACTTTATTATGAGAACGATGCTCCCTGAGAACTTCAAGAGAGAAGCATTAGCAAACGCAAATTACCATAAAATAATCTTCAATTCCGATGAGAAGATTATCGACGTGAAAATGAATCAAAGTTGGTTGAATAAGTCCCTAAGCTGAACTTAGTGCACGTACTAAATTTTATTAATCATATATTCTCTATTTTATTTTTGATATGTGGGATAGGATGTCTTCATATAGCAATACAGTTATACATTGTTGAAAAGGTAGAGCCTTCAGTTGTAAGCGTTAATACTGTCAGAATTGCTCAAGATTCTTTTCTCCGACCTGTGCCTGTTCAGGGTATGGGTTCGGGAATAATAATCGACAGTCTTGGACATATCTTAACTAATTATCTGCCCTCAATGGGAGTAATTATCATACGAATTGAATCTTATGGACCTGCAGATAAGGCTGAGCTTATCGTAGGCGATGTAATTTCTGAAATAGAAGGCGAGAAGATAGAATCTATCGAAGATCTTAGAAGCAAACTCAAAAACAAGAAAGTTACTGATAGAATCAACGTCATATTCTATAGAGGACATAAAAGATATCGAGCAGAACTTTTTCTTGAAAGTAACTAAATACAACAATCAAATAAAGTAAGCTTCAATTTAACAAAGAATCTAACTCTTAGAAATGCCACTTACAAGCATATGAGAAATTGATCATTTACTTGCATTTTCATAGGTGCGGGGGGAGGGACTCGAACCCTCGAAGATCTAGATCACGGGATATCCTATTTTGCTTCTGAGCCCATACTACAAGATCTTAAGTCCCGCGCCTTCAATAATCCCTAACCAGGATTATCTTTGACCTATCTCGGCAACCCCCGCGTTCCTCACTAACTGAAAAATACATTCACAATACCTCTATAAACTTTAGCCCACAAAGACTGTTAACTTATCCGCTACATCCCTACATAACAGGTTCTTCTAACATTATCAAACCAACTCTTACCATCATGAACTCAAGAATTAGAGACGCTTAGTATAGAACTCAAGTAACCAGGAAGAATATGATCTTAAAGTTTTTTTCAAGAACAAAAAGAAACGAAGTAAAAATCACTAGTAAAGGCGTTATGAAACTTAATGACAGAAGTACTCTATAGATCATCTCAGAAAACAAAAGAAGAGCTGTGTGAAAATTCATGATGAATAACAGTCCGTTTCCATTCAGAATCTCATGAGTTCGAATACCTTCTGCATTTTTTACAAGATTGATAAGCCATAAAAACAGTTGATTCCCAAGATAAAGACCAAAAACCGCGTATCCGACCCCCTACTCCCTCAACAAGAAAGCCTCAGCCTCAGGCACACAGAGACAACACAATAAAACATTATTACAAAATTCATAACTATCTATTCAGACTTTAAACACTACATTAACTAGATAGACAAATTTAGAATAAACCTCACATAGAAACAGTAACCCAGGATTAATCAAACTGAAAGACAGATACAATTCCAAATTGACATAGAGAGAAGAGGGCAAACCTTAAACTCACTAATTAACACAGATAATAATCACTCATTTTCTTTGAGTGTGATAAAATCATGTCAAAACAAGTTAATGGATATGCTGGAAAATTTCTAAGAGTCAACCTAACTTCTGAGCACTTATCAAACACCACCTTCAATGAGGAAACCCTTAGAAAGTATTTGGGGGGGACAGGCATCGGGTCAAGAATACTCTATGATGAAATACCGCCAAAAGCACTCTGGAGCGATCCCGTAAATAGGGTAACAATAGCCTCCGGTCCACTCGGAGGAACAAGCATACCCGGATCAGGAACCATCTCAATAGTAACAAAAGGCGCCTTAACAAACGGTGCAACATCCGTCCAAGCAAATGGTCGATTTGGCGCTTACCTTAAGTTCTCAGGATTCGATGGAATAATCATTCAAGGCCAAGCTAAAAGATGGCTTTACCTACAAATAGAAGATGGAAAAGCAGAACTGAAAGACGCTAATCACTTGCTAGGTCTAGATACCTACACAACAGGTGACATAATAAGAGAAGAACTTGGAAGGAAGGAGATCGATATGAGTGTCATCTCCATCGGTCCCGCAGGCGAGAACCAAGTCAGATTCGCAGGCACATTCGTGGATAAAGGACACTCAGCCTCCCATAATGGCACAGGCGCTGTCATAGGCTCAAAGAAGTTAAAAGCTATAGCTGCAGCACGGGGAGGAGAACGAGTCGAAGTTAAAGATGCTGAAAAGCTAAACGCCATAGGTCTCAAATTCAGAGAGAGAACAAAAGACTATAGAGGAACAATCGGAGGAGTGGAGCGAGGACAACGCTCAGGACAAGGAACACTCCCCATCAAGAACTACTCTACAAATGTCTGGACTATCGCAGACGAAGAATTAGACAAGTTCAGCGAACCATACATCCGCGGACACTACGAACCCAGAAGAAGCCCCTGCTTCGGATGTCCTGCGAACCACAGTACTATGATGGTAATACCAGAAGGAGCTTACAAGGGCATGTTAGTGGAGGAGCCGGAGTACGAACAAATGGCTGCTTGGGGACCAGTTATAGATAACAAAGACGCAGCTGCAGCGGCTATGCTTTCAGGCTTGAATGATCGCCTCGGCTTCGAGAATAACGAGGCAGGCTGGCTAATAGGCTGGGTAATGGAGTGTTACGACAAAGGATACTTGACAAAGGATGACATCGGTGGTCTTAAGGCTAACTGGGGTAACATTGAAGCTACCAAACAACTGCTATACATGACAGCACATCGACAGGGATTCGGAGATGTCCTCGCTGATGGAGTTATGAGAGCGTCACAGAAGATAGGAGGAAAAGCCGCGGAATGCGCTGTTTACACCATGAAGGGAAACAGTCCAAGAGGACATGACCACAGAACTACGTGGGGAGAACTTTTCGACACGACCATATCGAATACAGGAACACTGGAGACCCATAGAATGCTAATGGATCCCAAGGCTGGAAACGAGCCTGGCAACCCTAAGGAAACTTCCACAGCAGTAGCAATAACAAAGGGAAACATGGAGTTCGAGGACTCTATTGGTACGTGCAGATTCAATACAATGACGAATATGATGCTTATTGCAGAAGCCATATCAGCTGCCACAGGATGGGACTACACCGCCGAAGAAGGAAAGACTGTTGGATTGAGGTCAGTTAACCTTATGAAAGCATTCAACATTCGGACGGGTATAACCAGAGAACAAGACTATCCCTCAGCCAGATACGGTTCAACCCACATAGACGGCAAATGGAAGGGAATCGGTATTATGCCCCACTGGGAGGAAATGTTAGACAACTATTATAGCCTCATGGGATGGGAAATAGCAACAAGCAAACCCCTACCAGAAACTCTCAAGAAACTAGGATTAGAAGAAATCATAGAAGACATCTGGTAAATCCAGAGGGGAATAATGGAGTTAAGTGGGAGAACTACTAATCGTTGGCAGAAAGCCTATGGTCGTAGCTGGAGAAGCTATTGAAGCAGAACTGAAGCTTACATGGCGTATCGGCTATATAGAGGAAGTTGCAGTTGCAGAGAAGACGTTTAAAGACTATACGTCTAAAGGATGGCTGGCGGTTGGCGAGAAGTCAGGTAAGATGACCCAGATCTTCAACTTTGACCCAACTTTCGACCGAATTATCCTCGGACCTATGGCAGTAGGAGGATAGAGTCGCCGATTCAGGTTTCTTGAACGGCAACTCGCCTTATTAATCTTGGCTCCGCGAAGGAGAGACAGAGTTGCTGAAGCCTCATTTTTATCTGGAGTAGATCACTGAGCAGCTCTCTTATTCCTTTAACATGAGCAGCACCGACGAAGGCTAGGACCTTCGATTCATCTCCCTCATCCATCTTTTTTGATACAACCCAAGCTAGTCGGGCAGCCATTAGAGCGTTTCTCTCATCAATGAGAACTCTAGGGATCCATGGTGCCATGCTTCTGAGTTTTTCCATTTGTTTTTCAGAGTAGTCTACTACTGCCTCTTTGTACCCCATCTCCCAAAGTCTAACAGGATTTACATTAGGGATCTGCCGCATCATACTTGTCATTCTAGGCTTTATGTATGGTGGAGTCATTCTTTCCATTCTCTTGTTCATTTCATCTTCAGTCATATCAAGCAGCCAAATGTTTGCGTCAGTGTTTCCTAAAGCATTAGTTGCTCCAGTGAATTCACAGAGTCCTTTGCAGGAACCACTTTTTGGACATCCTACACAGGCTTCATTCAAATGTCTGTAGCGTTTCCAGTCAAGTTCAATACCTATATCCTTTGGTTTAGAAGATTCGGTAGCCTCGATGGCTTCGTTAATACTTCTTCTAGTAAAATGAGCTGTACCTATAAGGCTCACATGTTCATTATAGTCCAAGCGAAGTATCTCTGTCATAGATGAGTAATCCTTCATCTTATTCAATTCTTATTTTCTGTGGAGAACTCTGTTGTATTTCTCTTTTCTTCGGAATAGTCACTTCGAGTACTCGGTTCTTGTGCCTCGATGAAGCCCTCTCAATATCGACGTCAAAAGGTACCTTCACGATTTTATAGAAGTCCTTTGCTTTTATCTCAACCCCGCCTTCCACAACGCTGAGTTGTATACCCTCTTTTCCTCCGTTAGGCAATTCAATGTAGAGCCGCACATCAGATTCTCCATCGAAGACATCGACTAGTGGCTCATATGCTGTTCGCTCCAAATCTTCTGTGGGAAAGAAAGGCCTCTCAGGTGTCGGAGGTCTCCTGAGAGGAGCGGGTTCAAATGGATTGGGATGCGGATCAAGAGGCTGCTCTGGATAGAATTGCCCTCGAATAGAGAATCCCTTTACATCAGGCTCATCAATAGTCTGCATGTTCCACTTGCCCTTGATGTTACCGTCGTCTATTGCTTTCTCCAAAGCACTTTTACTCATTAGTTTTCGAATTATTTTACTGAGGTCATTAAACACCTCGTCAAAGTCTGAAGTGTATGACATTATCTTTTTCACCTCTTACAATTCATCTAGGATTTTCAATAGATGTCTCATTGCAAGGCTCATCATCATGAAACTCGGCTCGCCAAATTCTGAGCAGCGGTATCTCCCTCTACCAACCTTCTCTACAAGACCACTCTCACTCAATTTTCTAGCATTATCTATGACAAGCTTCGGATTGAGGTCGAGATCCCGCATGAAATCTGTGAAATTCACTATGTGATCCTCCTTCTCCATGAGTTGTTTCATCATCAATAATCGCGTCTGGTTAGACAAAGCTGTGAAAATCTTTGAGAGTCTCTGGAATTCATCTTCCATAGATACGAATTCGTCTTCAAGTTGATCTCTTGGCCAGTCATTTGATGACAGAGGGATTTCGAATAACACTTTACCGTTTCCTATCAGCTGGAGTTTCAGTTTCATAGTCTCGCCTTTGATTACCATAAGGTAATTACTATTCAGTAATATAAATGTTACTATAAAGTAACAAACATAGAAAGAGAACATAAAACACCAGCAACTAAAGAAAAACTACAATCAACTTCTCAGAAGTCATATGTCAAGAAGGAATTTTACTGTGATTTGATTGTCTCCTCTAATTATTTCCATAAGATGATAGGTTATTGCCTTAATTCCTACCTTCGAAGGATGCTTTCCCAAATCTAACTGTTCACCCACAATAGTTGCCCTTAGAACATACCCTTCTTTAGACTTCTCTATTCGCTCAATCTTAAACTTAGAATAGAGTCTCTCATTAACTTCAAATTTAATGAGAAGCTCCTCTAACCAAGAATACAAGAGAGCATATTCGTCGACTGCTCTAACCTCAACAAAATCCTCTTCCTTTTGCTCAACATTCTTAGTATCAGTCATTGTTTCAAACATAGCAAGGGCAGCGTTTTCAAAGGCTTCTTCCAAAGTCTCTCCATAAGCAGCTACATAAATATCTGAAATATGCTCCAAGAACTCAAAAGCCTTCTTTCTCGACAAAAAATTACTGAACCTCTTCTATAATGTCAATTCACTAAACCTTGATAGGAGGAATATTGAATCACTAAAAACCGACAAC
>JAUPKU010000043.1 GCA_030837285.1 Thermoproteota archaeon
GCCGGAAGAAAGAGCCCGAGCTGCCTGTCTACCAGGGCAAGGGCGGTGAATGGAAGCTGACCACAGCAGAGCGCAAGAGGATTTTGCTGAATAACATCTATGGGGTGGACATTGACCGCCAGGCTGTAGAGGTTACAAAGCTCTCCCTTTTGCTGAAGGTGCTGGAAGGCGAGAATGACGAGACGATATCCAAGCAGCTTACGCTCTTCCAGGAGAGGGCGCTACCTGACTTAAGCAATAACATCAAGTGCGGCAACTCATTGATAGGGTGGGACATCCTGAAAGATAATCCCGGCCTAACACAAGAGGAGATTGAACGGATTAATCCCTTTGATTGGGAGAAGGAGTTTCCAGAAATCTTTCAGAGAGGCAGATTCAGCATAGTGATTGGGAATCCCCCCTGGGGCGCATTATTGTCTCAAGAGGATGAAAGATATCTTGAAACCGCAGCACATTATCTAGTAGCTCAGGTCAGAAGCATAGATACTTACTCATTGTTTATAGAGCGAGCTCTTGGATTATTGAAAAACGGAGGTTTGATGGGCTACATCACCCCGGATACATTCCTTCGTAAGAGTGATCATTTGCCTACACGCGAACTTTTACTTAAAAATACTCGGATTTTAGAACTTTTAGAACTCGGACCGGTTTTCAGGACCGTACCAGATACTTGGTGTTCGATTTTCATAATTGAAAAGTCATTACCCAACAAGGAAACTAAAATAATCCACAAAAAACTTAGTAGATTCATAGTTTCTGCGATAGACCGACTTAATATGTTTGCTAAAGGAGAATGGTATTCAGAAACAGAGATGCATCAATCATATTGGCTACAAAACTACCAAATGATAATAGGGTATTTAGCCTCAGAAGCATGTCAAAAATTAATATCGAAAATGGAGAGCCACAAGCGGCTAGGGGAACTTAAAAATACCTACATCATATCAAGAGGAGAGGAGGGTAGCAAGTTTGCCTTAAACGGAGCTGAAAATGGTGATCTCTTCATGGTAATTCCAGCAAATGTGGAACGATATAGGATTTCAGATGGTTTAAACATTTTAAGCAGTATGATTACCTCAAACAAAATCACATCATTCTACACCCATCCAAAAATCTGGATAACGAGAATACAAAAAATGCGGTGGAAACAGAGAATAGTTAGCGGACTTGATCAAAGGAAAAACTCTGCAGGAATGAAAACACTTCAAATAATTATTTCTAAATTAGACAATATTCAAGATTTAAAGTATCTACAAGCAATATTATCATCAAAATTAATTAATTTTTGGTGCGTAAATTATCTAGCAGATGATATGAATAAGACATATTTAGAGAATGTTCCAATACCAGCACCAGTCATTGATTTAAAACATTCAGCTCTATATAACGACTTGATATCCAATGTAGATAAGATGCAGGATCTTAAAAACCAACTAGCTGAGGCTAAAATAAGCCAAGATACAAATATCCTACAACGCCAGATAGAAGCTACAGACCACAAGATAGATGCCCTGGTCTACGAGCTTTACGGGCTGACTGAAGAGGAGATCAAGATTGTGGAGAAAGCGTAATTGGTTGAGGATTCCTAATAACCTCGAATTTAGCCATGTGATAAGTTAAAATGCGATATGCTTGGAATTTGGGCTCATCTAAAAAAGGAGTTAATAGGAATCCTCGGTTAATCCACGAGATACATTTGTTTATATAGCATCATGAATAAACTCAGGCGAAATAATACACAACAACGGGAGAATACACGTGGCAACAAAGAAAAGGGTATTTATCAGTTTCGACTTTGATCACGACGAAGGTACAAAGATCATGCTCGCCGGGCAAGCAAAGAAACCGGACAGTCCATTCGATTTTAAAGACGCGTCTGTGAAGGACTATCTAACAGGCGACTGGAAGGAAAAGGTCAAGCGCAGAATGGATAATATCGACGTTGTGATAGTCCTTTGTGGGGAGCACACAGATAAAGCAAGTGGTGTGGCTGCAGAACTTACGATTGCACAGGAGAAGGACAAAAAGTATTTCCTATTGGCTGCTTACCCAGATAAGACTTGCAAGAAGCCCACCTCAGCAAAGCCATCCGACAAGATCAACGAGTGGACGTGGCCTAACCTGAAGAGGCTGATCGGCTGACGGGGATGGAGAGCCATGAGAAAGGCCCTTGTTGTTGGAATTAATTACTATGAGCATGTTCCGGTACTATATGGGTGCGTCAATGATGCACATATGGTAAAGAGCGTCTTGGAGAGAGACAGTGATGGTACCGTAAACTTCGGCATTAAGCTCTTATCGGGCACCGGACCGACGAATCCTGTCTTACGATCGATATTGAGAGACCATATTAAGGATCTATTCGCAGACGATTCCGATATTGCACTTCTCTACTTTGCTGGACATGGATACATCGAGGAAACTGGAGGCTACCTTATCGCTAGTGATACTAAAAACGGTGAGGAGGGCATTCCGCTGGCGGAAATCCTTACGTATGCAAATAAGTCTAAGGCCAAAAACAGAGTTATCGTATTGGATAGCTGCTTCTCTGGTATTGCGGGGGCGTGCCCATCTAATCCAACAAGCTCTGAACTAAGAGATGGCATGACAATCCTTACCGCTTCTACGGCAGATCAATATGCGTCCGAGGCTAACGATGCTGGCGTCTTTACAACGCTTTTCGTTGATGCACTTAATGGAGCCGCTGGCAATTTGGTGGGAGACGTGACTCCAGGTAGTGTTTACGCACACATTGACCAGTCACTCGGCTCATGGGCTCAGCGGCCTGTGTTCAAGACCAATGTAAAGAGCTTTGTATCCTTACGAAAAGTTCAACCACCGATCGGCCTGCTGGAGCTTCATAGAATCACAGAGTTCTTTCCCACTCCTGGATTTGAATATCGGCTTGATCCCACGTTTGAGCCGGAAATCGCTGGCCGGCCCCCTACTGCCCCGAGTCCCAACCCAGTAAACACAGAGAAGTTTGCAATTCTCCAAAAATACAACCGAGTAAATCTGGTTGTTCCATTGGATGCACCCCATATGTGGCATGCTGCAATAGGAAGCAAGTCCTGCAAGCTAACCGTGCTTGGCGAGCATTATCGTAAGCTTGTAGAACAAAAACTAATATAGAATAGAAATCATTCTTAATCGCACCTAGATAGAACATAGACGACCATCCTAAGCCTAAGCGCGACCATCGACGTATCTCCCATTTACATCTTCACAATGAGATGATGACGGTCAAGTGCGTGTAACCTGTAAGGTTCTTCTCTTTTTCTGGCTAGCACTTTAACAAGCCCCAAATTGCTTCCGGCGAACTACCCATTCCAGTACACTATGGAATGATTTATCGACGATTGCCCGTTATCGAAAAATCGCAACCCATAGCGCC
>JAUPKU010000044.1 GCA_030837285.1 Thermoproteota archaeon
ATCCAGCAGAAACTAACCACCAAGGGAATACAGAATGCTGTCATCGGAAGAGTCACAAGTCCAGACAGTGGTGCGTGGATAATCAACGGGTCAAGTCGCAAACCCCTAGAAAAACCAGGATTAGACCCCTATTGGAAAGCCTACTGGAAAGCATCCGAGGAAAAATGGAAGTAACCGTAGTCAACAAATAGCACGCGTTTGATGGCTTCAGAAACAGCCGTAATCCAAGAATTGGTAAATTAAGGGTCTTTCTGGAGTGGCGTTTCGGTCGATTGAAATTCGATCTTTTTAACCCGAGCTAGTATCTATTTTTCCATCCTTATTCTTTCAGGACTTTCTGGACGTCATCTAGATCCAGGGCGTAGTTGATGTGCTCGCATTTTGGGGATTTGTTATAGTCAAACCAGGCTATGTTGCCTTCGCGGAAATACACAGACGCCCTATCTTCGATTAGAGTAAAGTGGATCTCTCAAGAGACTTGCTGCTTCAGAAGGCGCAACCGATAGAGCTTTGGATCAGCATTCCAAATCTTGAGCATGAGGGAAGACGAGACTTCCATGTCTTCCTCAGAGAAAACCAGCGCTACGCACCGGACACGGGAGCCAACTACCTTGACTTGGATCTCATAAGCAAAATCTTCAAAATAACTAGCTTCGAGGGCGACTACTCTGGGAAGTGGATTAGGAAGCATAGGCCTCCACGAGATAATAGCTAGCTTCTATTCGCTTGGAGTTGACTTTACCCGTTACCGCGACTTATCCGTGTTTGAAGTACTGAATCTAACTCCTTCAGCTGACTTCAGACATATGAGAAGATCATGAGAGGAAAGCGACACACTTGCTCAAGTTAATTTCCTCGACTAGTTCGATAGAAGCTTCAACCTTGATTCAATTATAATAGACATGACGTGCAGCGGACAAGGATTCTATGACATGGCCTTTTATTCTTAATCTAAGTTAGTTTTCTGCTAATGTCCATCAACAACTATGTCCTCCTAGCACTTGATACGCTAATTCAATTCGTCTTTGGCTGGCAATTCCAAAGGAACCTATGTTGCCATCCGGAACAGGATGGGAAATATGGACAACCTTATAGCTTATGGAACAAGTGCAGCGTGGATATACAGCGCCTTTGTAACGTTTTTTCCCTCATCTTTCATCGTTAGTAGAGTCAACTTTGACACAGCATCTATGATATTCACGTTGGTGCTTATGGATAGGTTCCTGGAACACGTTAGCAAGGGTAAGGGCATCTGAGGCCGTGAGAATGTTTATGGATCTCCAGACCAGGCTTGCACATGTAGTGAGGAATCAATAAGAAATCTAAATCCCAGTTGAACAGATAGAAGTGGGCGACCTCTTCGTCGTTAGACTAGTGGAAAGGATTCCAATGGACAGTGAAGTGGTTGAAGGGCGCTTCTCCGCGGATCAGTCTATGATCACGGGTTAAAGCATCCCTCGGTAGAAGAACTCTGACGATGAGGCTGTGTGCGCGCTTGTAAGTAAAAAGGGAGAAAAAACAGCGTGACTCAGTGACAAAAAAGCATAAAATATAACACACGCAAAATGATGGAAGCGCTCAAATTAGAACAGATACATCAAAAAATGCACATATGTTTATTTTCTAAACGAAATCCTTTAATATTATTTTTTCTTATGTTTCTAAAAACATAACGGTGAATTGATATGAACAGAAATCGAATTATAGCAATTGCAATAGGTGTAATAATCATAGCATCGGTATCTGGATATTATCTATATGGCTCAGTAATAGCCCCTGCTCTACTGCCTAAAACAAGAACAGTTACGGATGCAAGAGGTGCTCAAGTCACTATTCCATATGAAGTCAAAAAAGTTCTTACGCTCCGCGAAGTTCATACGGAGATGTGTATAGTACTTGGAGCTGAAGACAAACTCGTAGGTATCGACGATGGAACAAAAGCCAATAGATCATACGGTGTCATGAATGTCAAACTACGTCCAGCTATTCAGAGTCTGCCTTGTCCCATTTCAGGTAAAAGTCTAAACCTTGAACAAATCGTAGCACTAAAGCCTGATGTAATCTTTATCGGTGGCTACGGTAGATTAAGCTGGATAGACACACTAAAGCCCACAAACATATCAGTAGTAGTTGCCCACTTTGAAGAGATAGGAAACTACACTCGTGACCTAAAGATTATGGGAGAAGTACTCGGAAAACAAGATAAAGCAAACGAAATATCAACCCACATAAACTCAATTCTAAGTGCAGTATCATCCAGAGTAGGAAATATCTCACAGAGTCAAAAGATATCGGCATACTTCTCGGGAAATGACTTGTATCACGTTTATGGCTCTACCACATTTGAACACTTTCAGATTGTAACTGCTGGCGGAACAAACGTCGCATCAAGCATAACCACATGGTTACCAGCTGTCTCACCGGAGCAATTAATATCTTGGAATCCAAATGTCATATTCACTCTTGAAAGCGTCAATAAGATGAGTGTCCTACAAGACCCCAATGTACAGACTGTCTCAGCAATTCAGAATCAAAAGGTCTTTCCAATACCTCAAGGCGGATGGGACTTTGGATCGCTTAGAGCTATCTTCGCAATCGAATGGTTGTCAACTAAACTCTATCCTGCTAGATGGTCTGATGTCAACATAACAAACGCTGCAAACACATTCTATCAGAACGTCTATAAAATCAATTACTGGGGCCCCTCACTTGCGTAACACTAAAGGAACTTTTTTTCCTTTAGTCAACTGGCACGATGTATGGAAAGATATGATGTATCGCTGCAACGCTGTTGCAACCGACAAGTCTGGGGGCATGAAGCAGTGGAGCACGTTAGAAGCTAAAGATTTTCTTCAAAGCATTAGCTCACAATACATCTCTACCCTAACAGACATTCTTCAGGTTAAACCAGAAGATAATATATTGGATATTGGCTGTGGACCAGGAACGATGGCAGTACCCTTAGCGAGAATTGCTAAGAGCGTCACAGCCATAGATACATCAGTTGGAATGCTTGAAACTCTCAAAGAAGAGGCGGAGAAGAATGGCTTACGTAACATAAACTGTGTAAACAAGTTCTGGCGAGATGTTGAAGTTGGCATTGATATAACCGATACATACGATGTTGTGATTGCCTCCAATTCAATAAATCTCTTAGGCGCTAAGGAAGCAGGAGCTGATAGGAAACAATTAGACTGGGATCTCAGTGATGCCATCGCCAAGATTAACACTCTTAAAGGAAAGAACTGTGCCACAATGCCTCTACTTGAACATAAAATAAATGATGTTTATGAACTGCTTGGCAGACAGTATTCTGGTTTTCCAGATCATATTATTGTACACAACGTACTGTTTCAGATGGGCTTGAAAGTGGGAGTAGACTATTTTGTAATTCAAGATAATAAAGTACATCAGAATCGTCTCCTCTCTGAGAGAGTTTCATGGATACTCAATTTGAATAACACGCAAAGAAACCATCTTGAAGATACTATCCAAAGAAGAGTAAAAGTGTCAGATAGAAGATTACAAGTGTGGTCACTTATCCAGTGGATCGCGTAATCATGGTGTACAAGCTCTAGGTGTATTTCCCCTTATGAATGAGACTGAAACTAGATATCACTCATTTCTTGTTCTGGTAATTGTCTTAGCTGTCGGAGTTTTCCTCTTTTCTGTATGTATCGGAAGATATCCTGTTTCAATAGAAGAGATACTAAAGGCTCTTCTTATGCGATTAGATGTGGAACCAACAGTAAAAATTGTAGTTTTCCAGATTAGATTTCCCAGAATCATTTCGGCTATGCTTGTTGGTTCCGCTCTCGCAATATCTGGTGCAGCCTTTCAGGGACTATTTAAGAATCCGCTTGTCTCATCCTATCACCTTGGGGTCTCATCTGGAGCGGGTTTTGGAGCTGCTTTAGCGATAATACTGAGTGGAAGTATAGCTATGGTTCAGGGCTCCGCATTTTTATTTGGTGCCATTGCAGTTGCATTGACTTACGGACTGAGTAGAGTTTACAAGGGCTCTTCAACGCTAGCCTTAATTCTTTCTGGAATCATAATCAGCTCATTCTTCTCAGCATTAGTCTCTTTACTGCAGTACACTGCGAATCCGCGTGACCAACTCCCTGCTATCGTCTTCTGGCTCATGGGTTCTCTTTCAGCAGTAAGCAACGAAAGCCTGTTAGGAATAGTATTTCCTATGGTCGTCGGTACTATTGGACTGATGTTGGTTAGATGGAGAATAAACGTCCTCTCCATGGGTGAGGATGAGGCTCAGGCTCTTGGAATTGACTTGCGACGACTAGTTGCATTGATCGTGGGGTGTGCTACTATCGTGACCACTTCCGCAGTCTGTATAAGCGGTGTTATAGGGTGGATTGGACTAGTAATACCGCATATCGGTAGGATGCTTGTTGGCCCAGACTATAAAAAACTACTACCCGTCTGCAGTCTAATCGGTGCGATATATCTTCTTTTAATGGATGACATTGCTAGAACGCTGACTGATGGCGAAATTCCACTGGGTATTCTCACATCCTTGATAGGGGCTCCATTCTTCGCTTTTCTACTTATAAGAAATAGGATGGATTAACAATGATCCTGAGTGTAGAGGATGCGGAGTTCTCCTATGAGAAAGACAAGAATGTTTTTAGAAACGTGAGCTTTACCATCGAAAAAGGAGACATTTTCTGCATTTTAGGGCCAAACGGTTCAGGAAAAACAACTCTCCTAAAGTGCATCGATTACCTCATAAAGCTGACATGTGGTCGGATAATTCTTGATGGCAAAGAAATCCAGTCATTATCTAGGAAAGAGATAG
>JAUPKU010000001.1 GCA_030837285.1 Thermoproteota archaeon
TCTTATTGTACATCAAAAAAAGTTTTACCTTTCCTTTCGAACATGGGTCTTCACTTAGTAAGAAAGATATTAGAGATATACAGATGGATGATCCCCAATTTCTTGATCGACTAGTAATAAAAGGAAATAATGAAAATGCTGCAAATTCAATACTAGACTTATCTATCCGTAATAAAATAAAGAACATTCAGGACACTTTTTATGAACTGGAAATCGGGACAGCCAACTGGAAATCGTACCCGTGGTCACCGAATAAAATAGATATAGAGCCTAATGTAATTCACTATGTTGATTCTCGATCACTTAAAGAGACAAAAGCTAATGCTGTGAAATTCAAATGGATCTTAGATACCTTGATTGACATAGTGGAAAAACTTGAAAAATATAATTCTCAAATTTAGTTTCAAAACAAATAGAATTCAAGAATTTACATTTACATGATTTACACGCGTCGCTGTTGCTCTCATTGAAGTGGTAAAGAATTCTGTACTTAGGTAATTCATTCTCATTTTCTCATATTGAACAGATGCAACATAGAATAAAATCTCCTTGCGATTAGGAGCCCATAGTATTTTCCCTTAATAGATATCTTGATACCGCATTTGGGACAGGTCATATTGTCTCTGAGCCTCCACTTGGTTATGTTAAAATCGTGCCTCTCCACTAAAAGTTCCTGGCAGTTGGGACAGCGGGTGTTCTCGCCGTCAAGACATGGGATGTTCCCGGTGTAGACATATCTCAAACCTGCCTCGTAGCATATTTTCCGCGCCTTTTCCACGGATGCAGCGGGGGTTTCCTCAACTTCGACCATATCTGCGCTTGGGAAGAAACGTAAGAGATGCATGGGCGTATCCTCACCTAGGTTGCCTATTATCCAACGGGCTAGTTCGAGGAGCTTTTCTTCAGAGTCTCCAGTGCGAGGAACGATTAAATTGGTCACCTCTAAGTGTATGTTGTTTCTCTTCATGGCTTTTAGACACTGGTAAATCGGCTCCACTGAAGGAACTCGCATCACCTCCTTGTAGAAAATGGGGTTTCCAGCGCCTTTGAAGTCCACAGTTGCAGCGTCCAGATAGGGAGAAATCATGTCAACAGCCTCTGGTGTAAGGTAACCGTTGGTCACGAAGGTGTTGAACATGGAGCACTCATGGGCCAGCTTCGCAGTATCGTAAGCCCACTCGAAAAACGTGGTAGGCTCTGTATAGGTGTAGCTTACCCCAGTGCAATGAAGCTTCTTAGCCATGTTAACAACCGACTCTGGGGGCATCTTGCTGGTCTGAGCGGTTGAACGCTGTTGGCTAATGATCCAGTTGCAACAGAAGCGGCAGAAGAAGTTACAGAAAGGAGAGGAAACTGATAAGACTTGGGAGCCAGGGTTGAAGTGGAACAGAGGCTTCTTCTCTATCGGATCAACATTTACACTGCACGCCCGTGCATACGACAGTGTGAGGAGTTTCACCTTCACGTTCTTCCTAGCAGCGCAGACACCTAAGCCACCCTCCGGAATGAGACATCTTCTGCTACATAAGTTGCATCTAACTTTGCCTTCCGGCTGGCGCTCATAGAGCATAGCTTCTCTGGACAATTAGTTCACCCTCCAAATATTAATAAATCGTTTAGATGTTTATATCTTTGAATTAACTTGTCCGAGTAATCACCTATTACGCATACGTCTAGCTAATTGAATCGCGCGATTACAAGAAAAATATTTACTCTCAGCATCGCTGAAGTATTAGTGAGTGAAAGAATATCGTGTGCGGCGATGCAATGGAAGGACATCTAGATAATGAAGTTTCTGTATTGCTTGAAGGAGTTTCAAAAAAGGTTTGGCAACTTCTTAGTTTTTGGATAATGTTTCTTTTACGGTTAAAAGTGTAGAAATCTTCGGGTATATAGGTCCCAATGGTGAGGGAAAGACAACCACCATAAAGATCACAGTGGGATTGTCGATCGATCGTGAGTTCTGAATCCCTATTAATATAGATCTTCAGCCAGTTATGATCGCGCTTTACTAGATTCTGAGAGGCTTTTAGTCTGTGGTTCGACAATTAGCACTGGTCCTACTTTTGCTTTTACGATAATCGCTTGGCCCACCATAACTTGTTCGCTAGCCCTAGCTTTCCAGTATTCTCCTTCCACTTGGATAGATCCCTCTTTCTCAGGCCCAAGTGAGTCAACTGCAATTCCTACCTTTCCTATGACCGAGTCAATAGCGATCCGTTGCTTTGGCAATCTAAAAATCTTGTACAGGATAAAGATCCCAAACCCAGTCAGTATAATCATCATAGTTGCGATAGCAACCAAAAAGAGCGTATACCATTCTTGTGAGATAAGCCATCGAGTTGGATCTAACCGGAGAAGAAGGAGCGATCCTAGAATAAATGCTACAATGCCTGCTGGTCCGAAGATTTGAAGTCCCGGTTGCATCATTTCTGCGATGATCAGGATTCCTCCAACGAGTAATAGGATGATTACAAATAAATCCACGCTATAACCTAAGCCAATTAGACCTATAAGCAAGATTATGCCGCCGATAACTTCCACTTCAGGGCCAACGGTCATTAAACCGAGAAATAGAATCAAAAAGCCCACGTTTAACAGGAGATATGCAAACGTAGGCTCCGAGATAAAATTCAGAATTCTAACTCGAATACTAGGATCTAGATGAATGAGTTCAGTTCCCTTAGTCTGAAGCCGAATACTTCCTCTTTCGAATATTTCGATTTCTCGACCTTCCAGGAGATTCATTAGTTCGTCTACGGACTCGGCTTGAGCATCGATAACTCCAAGTTTTTTAGCATCGTCAGCGCCAAGGTTGAGATTTTCCGTGATGAATCGAGTCGCCAAGGTCTCGTTCCTTCCATGAATCCGGGCCCGTTCTGCAATGAACTCTGTCAATGCGTTGATGAGTTTAGGATCCGTTATTGGCGTCCCACTCGGAAATTCGTGAGGCTGACTTGAACCCATCACCGTCCCCGAAGACATGGCGGCTACATGAGATGAGAGGATGATAAAGACCCCTGCTGACCATCCTGTTGCACCGCTGGGATAGACAAATGTTATAATCGGAATTTCTGAACGCTCTATCACTTTCACTATCTCAAAAGTGGCATCCAAGGAGCCACCCGGCGTGTCCAGGAGAATTGTAATAGACTGCGCGTTGACATCTCGGGCATAGCTCAACCCTTCTTGAATGTAGTCCAGAGTTGGAACACCAATGGTTCCCTTTATTTCAATGACGACCGTTTGCACAGGCGTCTCCTGTGCAATAACCACCCCATTCACCAACGCAAAGAATATACTAGACAAGACCAGCGGAGAAAGCACAGCAAGCTTTGCGTACGCTCCCCGAATATGAAAGTGAGCTCTCATTAGGTTTGGCCTTCAGGACTTTCCCTTTTCGCCAACGCAACTATTGTTCCGAGATCCTTCACTTCCGTCATCGAGGTGACAACGATCAAGTTTTTTTCTCGGGCTATCTCGCTTAACGTCTGAAGCTCCCTCAACTTCAGAGCCACGGGGTGTTGCGCCATCAGCTGAGCTGCATCAACAAGCCGTTTAGACGCCTCATATTCCCCTTCGGCAATAATTACTCTGCTGCGTCTCTCACGGTCAGCTTCTGCTTGACGGGCTATAGCTCGGGTCATTGATTCTGGAAGAACAACTTCTCTAATCGTCACTGCGGTCACCTTTATTCCCCACGGATCAGTTAGGGCATCAACAACCGCTGAAACTCTTCGTCCCAACTCATCCCTCTTCGCAAGGATCTCATCGAGTTCAGCTTGGCCTAAGACATCGCGAAGAGTTGTTTGAGAAATAAGGTCAGTGGCTTGACGGTAGTCTTCAACCTTCGTCACCGCCATTACTGGATCTGAAACTCTGAAATAAACAACTGCATCAACGGTCACAGTTATATTGTCCTTCGTGACTGACGTCTGTCGAGGCACATCAATTGTAATAACTCTTAGGTCAACTTTTCTAAAGGTGTCGATACCAGGTATTACAATGAATAAGCCTGGACCTTTAGCTCCTATCAACCTACCCAATCTGAAAATTACTGCTCTTTCATACTCTTTGACAACCTTTACCATAGAAGCCAGAAATACCAAAAAAATAATCGCGATAATTATCGTAACTACCGCCACTTCAATTGTTACCATCTTCTCAATCTCCTTTTAGGTTCATCAATTCTTTTCCGAAAATTGAGTTCTTTAACACGACTATAACTCTTAATATTAAAACCGCGATTTTTAACCTTATGTGGCTGTAATCATACAGTTACATCAACCGAAAAGTAACAGAGAGAAAAATTAAAGCCAACTACCTAAGTTGTAACAGTATCTCGAACAATCTAAAGCGTGAGCAAGAAAAATCGCAAAGCAATTAAAAACTAATTAGTGTATGTATTTATCGTTGTGTCACTATTTCTCCTCGTATAGGACTGGTCGCAAGGAAGCGCGCGCTATGAAATGAGAGCTGATTGCTCTATCGATTTTGGATGAGAGCGTATTGCAGTCTTAGATAAACAGCAAATAATAGTGTTTGCAGTCATTAATTGATTAGCTCGCGCAGAAGAGATAGAAATAAATGAACGCTAGTTAGTGTGAAGCACGCGCTTGACGCTAAACTTGAAATATCATTCAAGGCTTATTATCGATGAGGAATTTGTATGAATGAACTTTTTGAGAAAATCCTTGTCCCATTGGATGGTTCCCACTCTTGCTTGAGGGCTAGGGAAATTGCAGCTGCAATAGCTAGGAAATTCAGATCAAAAATAACCATAATCCATGTTATTTCTTATGATTTTATGCATCCAGAATTGAAAGCTCATCACCAACTACCAGAACTGGTTTTACAAGAACTGGATAAGACCTATCAAAAGGCGGGAAGCAAGATTATCAGAGCCGGCGAGGAATTTTTCAGGGAGGAAGACGTTGAAGTCGAGTCTTTCCTTGTCAGAGCTGAAGATCCAGCGGAAAAAATACTGCAAAAGGCAAAGGAGTCAAAATATGATTTGCTAGTAATGGGTAATATATCTGACACCCAAACTGAACGTTTTTCCTTAGGAAGTGTTGCTTAAAAAATCTTATTATATGCAAAATGTCCTGTCTTAATTGCAAAGAGAAAAACTAAAATAAACAATTTGCTTGTGGCGGTTGATGGCTCTGAACAAGCCAACAAAGCCATTGAATACGCAGTTCAATTATGTAAGCACTTTGAAGAAGCAAAAATGACATTGCTCCATGTTGAGGAAAGCAAACTTTTCAAATTAACTCCTGAAGTCACCGAAAAAGTGGGTGAACAAATACTAAACGAAGCAGCGAACATGGTTTCAGGGATAGCTTATGATAAGCGCTTGGAATTTGGTAACCCATCAAGAACCATTCTGAAGGTGGCAAAGCAAAATGACTATGATCTTATTGTGCTGGGAAGTCGAGGTATAAGCAACATCAAAAGGTTTCTGTTAGGAAGCGTTAGTGTAGAAGTGAGTATGTATTCGCAACGCTCAGTACTAATTGTCCGATAACTTTCTGAATAGATTGATCCAGAAGCGCACTGGTTTGTCCCGGAATTATTATATAGCGCGCGCTTCGTCTTCTACCATGCTCAAGCAGTTTTTTAGAGCAGTTCGTCATTTCTGGCTTTAATTGTGGTGTAGAGTCTTTGTCGAAGTTCCTCGCCAGCTAGGTTAGATTCTCTGATTAACCGTACTCTTCTCTCCAGTTCATGGTCTCCAAGAAAGTGTATCCATGATTCAAAGTCTCCACGTGACGTGTGAAATTCTATTGACTTGATATCTACTGACGCGATCTTCTCGCAGAAGTCAGGTAGGGAATCTGCCATTATGCCTAGTGGCTGGTTCATTCCAATAAAGAAGTCAAAAGCGTTTCCAGGCGTTTTCCTCAATATCGCCCTAGCTTTCTCTTCATCCACCATGGGGAATCCAGTGGCTTCGCTAACTTTCTCAGTGCGCAATTGTTTCTTTATCACATTACCCATTAAATCACAAATTATACTGGTAAACCAATCGATATATGTCTTAGTTGTTGTACAACCACAATCACAAATCAAGACATCGGGGACGAAGTTCGTGTTATGAGTATTAGTATCCCGAGGTTTTGTAATTGCAGGAATGACCATAGTAGAGAGTGTGTTACTGATACTTGACTGTCACACTTTCTTAAATCATAGAAGAGTTATAAA
>JAUPKU010000045.1 GCA_030837285.1 Thermoproteota archaeon
GCTCTTTCACAATAAACTTTATGGTAAGCGTGTATACTGCAAATCTGAAACCAATTGGTTCATGCGCACTTTTTTTGAAGCTCCCGTGGAATTATATATGGAACCACATCCTATTGATTCTTACTATAGGGCTGAATTAAATGGACTAGATTTAGGCATGATAGAGGGATACTCCGATGGTGTATTATTTAATCTAGTCACTCAAGATAATAACATGGCAATAGAAGCGCACCGATTTCTAGCTAATAATGGAGAATACACTCTTTCTATAAGAGACAAAACCAGTCAAGCCTTACTCATTGACTATCATGGAGCTTCTTGTATTGAAAGCCATAAAAAATACATATCAGATCATGAGGACCCCCCTACTGAATGGAATGACTACTACAGAATTGTTGTCTTTGATTGGGACCATAAAACCTTAAATAATAGAGGACGCAGCCGTATAAGAAATCCTGTGTTGGAATTACGAGAAACAAGGACAGAGTTGTCAGACCTACGCCAAGAGCAAGCTGATCAAAATATACGAGACATAAGAAAAATGACAAAAGAAATAAAAGAACGACACGAAGCTATTACACTAGAAAAACCCGAAGAATCCGCGCCTCTTCCTCCTACACGTAACATCACGATCTGCAAATAATTGCAATTGATTGCAACAAAGGAGCCCAATGCTAACAACAAAGCAAAAGTTAACGCTAACCATCGAAAAGGCAGCCATCACAATTTTGCTCTTCCCCTTCATCCTGCTAGTGCAGCTAATCAAGTGGCCCTTGTTTGGCTATAGCGCAATACGCGAGTGGATCTACGTTAAGAATGAAACCAGGAAAGCGCGAAAGTGGTATCGAGAAAACATCGACAGCGACATCTAAAGCTCACCTCCCCAAACACCTCAGCATAATTTTCTACAAGAAAAAAAGCCCCTCAATATGAGGGGCTTGCTATTGCTTCATCCTGCCCTTATACCTACTCCCTACAACCCGTAGAACAATTCCCAGGATTTATGCAGAGGATCTCGGGTAATCTTTGTGGCGCATACGTCCACGCGAGATAAAGCTGACATCAAGAAAAAGGGGCCTATGAGGCAAATAGAGACGACTTAAATACGAGAACACATATTGACTCGTTTCTACAGAGAAGTCCCTTCAGTTTGCCTCTTACGGCGACTTTTCATTTTACGAGGAAGTTCGGTCAAAGCCCTCTCAACAGTCCAGCTGGGATTAGTTAATCTACTATACAACGTGGTTCTTTTAATATTAAGATCATCGGCCCATTCTATATGAGACTTAGTGACACCATTAAAAGTTACCATAATAGGCTCAGTTCTAAATACCGGCTCAGTAAAAGCTCTTTCTATATCCCAACCCTTACCCTGAATTCTACTCTCTAGGGTATTATAAGGAATATCTAAACACTTGGCCCAGGCAGCCATAGATTTAGTCTCTCCCTTATAGGTAATATTAACACTCCTATCCATAGTGGGAGTTGTTAGAGCCTCTTCTATAGTCCAGCCCGTATTAAGGCGATCCTTTAAAGTATTATTATGAATACCCGTAATCTCTGACCATTCTACCAAATTTTTAGTCTCTCCATTAAAAGTAATAAGACGATTTCTACGGGTATTATTGTTTTGTTCCTTTCGTGACACCCATCTGCAATTCTCTGGACAATAGTTTCCATTGTTATCTATGCGGTCTATGGTTAAAAAATCTGCATATCCATTAAGCTCGGCCCACTCTCTAAAAACAGACACAATTTTCCACTCATCGCAAACTTTTATACCCCTCCCGCCATAATTACGATAATGATTGTTATTTTCATTATAACACCTGTCTATCATATTACGGTGTATTGACGAAAGTCGTGTATTACTAAGCCCATCTTTTATTACCCGGGCACGAGCTAGCTCTCGTTGAAGACAACCGCAAGACCGGGTGCCTCCATCATTCAAATGAGAAGTTCTAACTACTGCCTCTTCCCCACAATCACATTTACACAACCAAAACCACTCTCCATTTTTATTCTTATGTGAAGGTTCTAATGCTACTAATCTACCAAACCTAACTCTAGTTATGTCTTTTCTTATCGCCATATTCACACTCCTTGTTGTGTTGCCTTGAATTTTAATTTACTGACAGGTGACTCAAGGTTGTCACTTTTCGGGAGCTACCCTAGTCAGTAAAGATAGATTATCATAGAAAATTTAGCCTGTCAAGCTTTATTTTTTAGTTACTGTAGGATAAACAATTGGTGGAGTTGACGGGCCTCCAGTACTAAGCGGCTTACCTCCCTGGTCCTCAGAAGGTTGCTTTACTTGTCCCTGATTCTTAGGGTCGTTGTTAGTAATCTCTTTCAGTTGAAATGTCCCATTATTAGCCTGAGACTTTATTAAAGAAATTGGAAGATCGGCCCAAACCTCGTTATATTTTGATAGGTTAAGTCCAAAAAGTTCCGAAGTGATATCAACACAATTGTTGATAGTTAGAGCTCCCGCGCTTACTAACTCTTTCAAGCTCAGACGTAACTCTTCTGTACTAGCAACCTGTGGACCCAGGGAACGATACTTCCACATCTTACAGCCTAATTCTTTCCAGAGAATCTGTTTATTTATATGCTCATCAAATATCTGACGCTCTGGATTAAAAACTTGGTTTTCAGCAATTTTAATTATGCTGTAGGACGAACTATAGCTCGTGCCTCCATCTATGTTTCCGAGGTAGAGTAGAGGAAGACGAAAGGCTTGACGTATAGTATCGCCAGTGGACTTCAAATACTCACTAAACATTAAGTCACTAGACCTGTAATCCATAAGATTTTTTAGCTCAATTTTCACTGAGCTCTTATCGTCAAGGCCTAATAAATTAGGTTCCACTTCTAATAACGCCATTCTATTGAAGTTTTCAGGACCCCTCATACTCTCTGCCCAAACTCTCAATTCATTACGAGACTCATCAGTTAAGCTACCTCCAGTTACTAACAGGACCATTGGGGCCACGCCAGAAGTTTCCAGTATATCGTAATTACAATATTGCGAATTTGCACGGCCCATTACATCAGTCACGCAAGGTATCCATCGCGGAAGGGAGTAAGTTCGCCCATTGTCCCCCTGTTTAATCATAAACAATTCAGTAGCAACTTCCTTCGCTTCCTTTCTACTACTAACGTATTGTCCGTTTGTTGCATCCATGACCCTAGGATCCCCGAGCTCCTTAAACCAACGTATGGCAGATGATTCATAAGAGATCTGGGCAAATCTACGAAAACGTTTCTTTATATTAACTTTTCTCCATCTACCTCCCCTATATAGCGACGTTACTACTGTGACTGGTACGCTATCAGCAACGGCAATCCTCAAATCTATCGCAGGAGTGTAGTACATAGCAGCTATGCCGCCCGTTCTAAATCTCACCACTTCAAAATACCCCTGCCCTAAAAACTCAAAATCCTTCCTAAAAGCTTCCCTTAGCATCTGAAAACTCTGATTCGCATTAGGCTCATCAAAGAAGTTAATAGCAGTCTCGTATTGTTCTTGTGCCTCTTTGGTATTCAGTTCAGTTCTATCGTCCCCTAGAAAATCTAACCTGTAACCAAACCCATCTATATTTTTCTGGTATGCTGCTACGCAGGCTGATATTATGTCCGACTCTTCACAAATGCTGTATAAGTTGGGATAACGATAGGGGGGCTGTATAAGATTCTCTTGTTGATAGACCGGCTCAAAAGGGTCTACCTCTGCTCTATTAGATGAAACATTTTCTAGCCCAACCTCGTCCAACTTCTGTAAAGGACTATAAGATTTAAACAAAACTTTGCGTTTTGCTCTGGGTGCTGTAACATTTTCCATAAAAAAATCCTCCAAAATAAACATGGTGTGTGATTTTACTTAAAACCATGCTACATTATAAGAGGATGCTATATTATTGTCAAGCTTTTTTATTATTTATTTTTGAGGAAGAGCGCGAAAATTATTTATTTTGCAATTGATTGCAAATCATGTTGTTTTGTAATCTACCATATCTGCTAATGATTTCCCTACCTTACAGTCAGAACCTAAAGGCAGATTAAGCTCTACACCAAATTGTTTTAGGGGTGGGTTTATCATATGATGTTTAATAATAGGGGCGTATTTATTTACCAAATGACTTTTCACCTCGAAAGTGAGTTCATCATGTATAAACAATACAGGCCTACACTCATTAGGGTCTGCTTCTTTCTTGTTTAGAAATAATGAAAGTAGCAGACCCTA
>JAUPKU010000046.1 GCA_030837285.1 Thermoproteota archaeon
AATTTTGGATATGATTTTAATGGAAGTAATTCACAGAATAATTTTATAATGTTGGCATTTACCAGTTTAGTTAAGCAGATTAGATTGAAGAAGTTCAATTTTTAATCCTCAAGCCAAATATAAGCACGCGCTCTCAATAGGAATGCTGATTTCATTCTTAGCTATCTTCATCGCCGCATTGTTAAAATTCCGTTCATCTAAAAAATAGCCAGCCTTACTTACAGAGACACCATCATGATCCAACTAAGCTTTATTCACGATTGGAGTTGAATAGCATTCTCTCTCGTAGCAACCACACATGTCATTATCCATAGAAAATGGTCCACCAATACGACGCGCCTAGCCTTAAGAAGGTCGATAAAAACCAACTAACCCATACTTTTAAATAAACTGCATTAATTTCGTCTACACCTCCAGCATACTAAATCTGGTTGTCTACTTGTTGTTATTGTTGTTATCTGTAAATGTCCATTGTTTAGTCTTTGAGAATCTTAAGAACAGTGCTTATCGTATCAGCTTTATCCTTTGGCTCATGTATGAGAAACATTATTATCAAAAGCTCTGGAACAACCAATCCAAGAGTCATATAAAACGGCATCTGCGGAATAGAACTGACATAAATATAGTTACCAAGCAACATACCAATACCCATTGCGACATAACTTGCAAAGTTGGTGAATCCATTAACTTTTCTCTTATTCTCTTGTTTAACTAAATCAGTAAAAGAGCGCTTGATCCAGCCATTAAAGCTAATTGACCAGCACCAAAAAGCCCCATTACCTACATCACTGTAACCAAGTCTCCACTTAAGAACAGCCATGAACCTACATCGGAAACTATAACTCCGAGGATCAATGGGATTTTTCTACCAATCCTATTCAATCATCATACAAACAGGTATAGATGCAATAATCATCATAAAGAGCGAAGGGATGAACGTCAGCCACCACTGTTCTTCAGGTATTAGAAGCACATCCCGAGCATAAATAGCTTTAATCACTTGAACGAGGGACATTCCAAACATTACGATAATCTGTCCAATAAGTAACCAAAGCGTTGAACGTGAGACAATCTTCCACAATTTTATACTCTCCCTAAGGGCTTTTGGATACGACGATACAGCGTATTTGAGTCGAATTGGCTTTTCACTGTTCATTATCTCGGTTAATCGTAGTCGCACAACATATGCTATGAGGAAGAGAAGCGTCATAAGCAGATAGATTATGCTCATACTCTTTAAAAGTCTAAACTGTAATAACAACAAATCAGCAATAATCGGACCTGGCGTATTAAAGGCACTATGAATCAGCTGGGTAACGGAGGAACCCATACTTAGGTGTTCAACTGGAAGAGAATCTTGAATCATAGCGGATAAAGCTGGCTGATAGATCAGGCAAAGAATATTCATTATGGTCCCAATCAAAAGGAAATGCCATGAAGAAGCGAATGCGAAAAACAAGAAAGACACGACCATAGCAAATGTCATAGTGGTTATGAGTTGTCGCCTTCCATACTTGTCCGCTAGGTAACCTCCTGGAAAAGCAATAATGGCTAATCAGAGAAAATTAGCTAATCCAATAATCCCAATTCTATTCCTGTTCCACCCAAAGCTTGAACGTAGTACTGAAAATTAGGCGAAGGCATCTCCATAACCAAATCCATGATGATCCAGCTAATGATTAGAATACGGTAGTTACCCGTGACTAGAGATTTCTCGTTTGACTTTTCCCATATACTCCATATCTCATCTTTCCTTCCTAGGGCTTTCAATGTTTCCTTAAACAACTATCTACGCATTTATTTTAATTCAAAAATATTTCGATTCATTTTAGATAAATTTTATCTCACATGCTATTTTATGTAAAATGATTTGTCTAAATCTAGATTTTTTATCTAGAAGACTCATTTTAGAAAAATGTTGGTCTAAAAATTCTATCTAAGGACGTTAGCATGCTTTAACACAGTCTGGATGCGATATGGACATAATATACCAAACTATTCCTACTAAATCTACAATTTCCATCTGTCCCATAGTTTGAAAATTTACATGTTTGATGTTAACAATTACCTTTGCTTCTTGATGTTCTTCTGGCACATTCCCCTTATATCTATCTAATGAATTAGTGCAGTTCAACAAGAATATCAGTCATTGTGACTTATTTCTAGGACTTGATCAATAGATATGATGAGCTTTATTCTCCGCGCGGGTGTGCGTGCAATATTCTCTTTCTTAGAAGTATTATAACCATTGACAGAGAGAATAGTAAAATTATACCTATCCATATCGTTGGGAATTCAGGTACCCCATCGGATCCAACTATCGTACTAATAGATGGGTTTTCAGATGCTGGATTAAAGATGGGGTTAGGTGAAGGGGTTGCATCTGAACCATTCCACATAATGTTCTTCAAAGTAAAAGTACCATTCTGCAACTGATATGAGCCTAATGACAATGACTGAGTTGTCGTACCATTTGGAGTTATCAACCTGAAAGTTGATGGAGGAGTTAACAGAGTGTTTCCAGTGCGGTCTTTAAACTGGCTGGCATTAAAAGTAACAATGTAGACGCCGATGTTGAAGTAGTATGTTTGGGGCATGTTAACTGTGTTTGTAGGTCTAATGGTTGGTAGGACATTAGATCCTTGCCATATCACGGATGTCAGAGTGAGAGAGCCAGCTGATATCCAAGAATTATCAGAAGGATTAGAGACTGAAGAACCGTTGGACATCTGTATAGTGTAAGATGATGGTTTAGCAAGAGTCTGTATTCCTGAATTGTCCTTGAAGCCTATATTTATTTTGAAATCATGACGCCAGATTTCGTTGAATGTTTTGCTTGAAGTAAGAGTAATAGTCGTGGAATTCAACAATACGTAACGTTCCATAGAAGATACCATGGGCGTCAGGAAGGAGATGGTTCCCTTCTGTACTTGCGTCATGTTGATCCATCCTGAAGCGAGGGGTTTAGCGAGGCTGGTCATATTGGGGAATGTCAGCACTATGTCTTGAGTAAGCAGATTGCCAAAGTTATCTTTGTTCTTTAGCTTTAAACCGTAGATTTGACAGCTTATAGTTGGATTCCCGTTTGCCGTATTGAATGAAGATGGTGGTGATGGGACAACATTAGTTCCTTGCCAGATTATGCTCTGCCATGTTGCGGTTCCATTCTGGATGAGATAGCTTTGAAGTGGGTTCAGGGGGTTGGTGATTGTGCCATTTGGAGCGATTAAGGCGAAGCTTGATGGATTAGCATATAAATTATTACCTGTGGAGTCTAAGAACCTGAAGGACAATGAATAGACTTTGGAGAGGAGGTCTCGGTTTGCGGTGCTCGTGTCCAAGGTTACGGACGTGTTTCCATAGACCCAGCCTCCCTGCCACTTCACTGAGAAGTAATAGGTTCCATTCTGAACTCTCCAAGTCTTCGAGCTGATGTTAAACGGATTTATATGAGTGCTGTTTGGAAAAGTGACGTAAATCTGCATATTAGAGAAGGGTAGAAGAGCTCCTGTATTGTCTTTGGCATTTATGGTTAAATTCCAAACATGACACCTGATGTCTACAGGCGGGTTTGAATAACTGATGACAACAGTTGTCTGGGCGACCTTGCTTCCTTGCCAATTCACCGATATATTATAAGTTTCTTTTGAAACATTTGTAAAATTAGCCCAGCCATTAGAGTCACTTGTGAGACTACCTAATCCAGCTACGTTTACAGTGCATGAGGGAAGTATATTTCCCGACCAGTCTAATGTTCTAATTCTCAACGATTGAACTACTATATTGGAGGTGCTTGACAGCCCGTCTGCCAAACCATCATTCGGAGTGACTTGACACATCCATACATCGTTAGTTGTCGTTTCCACACCAGGAATGGTGGACTTGGTGCTTAATCCGTCTGAAGTGTCTTGGTAGAGTTGATTCACAAATGTTGAGGAGACTTGCAAGGAGTAAAGATGGACTTCATCAAGAACTCCGACGAAGTCAGATCCACTGTTGAACGCGATTTCCAAAGCCCCGTCAGTGCTTGTAATGTTACCAACTAAACTTGGGCTGAGATTAGTTTTGGCTTGAACTCCATCGAAATAAATTATTAATCCAACTCCAGATTTGTAGGTGCAAACCACGTGATGCCAAGCAGTAACTGCATTATTTGTCTGGTAGGAGACGGAGTAAAATTGGCCAGCGCTAGCAGTTGTATTTACTTTCCACGTGAATGTAAGACTCCCAGAGCTGTACTGAAAATCGATTTCGTATGATCCCCAGTCGGAGGAATACCGGTCTGGCTTCCAAATCAACTTCTCTTGACTGCCAGTCGTTGAAGCCTTAACCCAAAACCCTATCGACATCGCTGGCCAAGAGCCACCTCCGTCCAGAGAATCACTCTTCTCCTCCACCCGGATAAAATCGTTACCACCAAAGGAGAAGGCTCCGCCAACCCTACCTTGAGTCCACGTAGCACCGAATACAGTTCCATTGTTACCTAGACCAGAATAATCACGAGTCACTGCCATTCCACTGTACATTGCGTTAGAATCGGGTTTCGAATCAAATGGAAGGTTAAGATTCGCATAAGGCGCACCATTCTTGACCCAGTTGTAGATGTTTGTGACCCTATCTCCATTAGGATCATTGGTGGTCTGGTTATAGCAGGTGAGATCCCCAAGATTCATGCCCCCACCATTAGTTGAATTCAAAAGGGGGGTACCTTGACTGGGAGGCCTGTTTGCATAGACTGGAGCGGTGGTGAACCAGAAGTCCTTGTTTGTTGTATGACCTGATTCGTCGGTGACACTTAGATGCCAACGATAGAATACAGAAGGCGCTAAACTCCCACTTAGGGGGACAGTTTCCAAGCCATTACTAATGCCCGTACTACTCCCTGAGCCTATATTGGGCGTAGTCGTCAAGGTGTAACTCATGGTTTGTCCTAAGGGATGATTCAGCGTAAAGGAAAGCTGAGACAATTGAGTTGAAACGTTCACTGCATTTGATCCCGGGTTGATAGAAATGACCTCTGGCCAGGGCCGATCATAGGGAACATATTCTGAAGCGCCTAATCTTGATTCACTGTAGAAGTGGACTTCACTTCTCGCTCTGGGTAAACCCAGCGACTGCTGAGATGGCCCTGGCGTATCTAAACAATAGATTTTTCCGCTCTGTGTTAACACAAGGAGCTCGTTAAATCCATCAAAGTCAACATCCTGAACAACAGAACCTATTCCTCTGAAAGCGATACCTGCGTATAGGTCTATCAACTTATAACTTTGATTGTATATTGCGACGGTACCATTGCCAATACCGAGAGGATCAAAGGTGACAATTATCATTTCTTTGCGTCCATCAGCTGTTACGCCACCGACGCTTGGACCCCGGAAGCTATAACCTGAATTGATTTCTACATCTTTAGTCCAACTGGACAGATCCCAAACCTGTGTTCCATTGTTCCCGTGTGATCCATCCGCACATATCAGTTCTAAGTGACCATCGCCATCAATATCATAAACTGTAGATTGGTAGTGGGCATGAATGGTACCTAAGTTTTCATTAAAGAGAGTTTTCCCTCCTATTGTTAGTGGATTACCATTAGTCGAGTTCAGAACACAGATGCCACTGCCCAGATTAGTCGTTACCACATCCACTATCCCATCGTTGTTCACATCCGCCAGCATGGGAATATTACTGCTTGCACCCCAATCATATACCGACCAACGCTTAGACAGGTTGTCAGCCCAGAAAGATGTTATTCCTCTGCCCCAGCTACCGTCGCCAAAGTACGCGTCACGCTCATTCATGTACAATTCGAATACTCCATCATTATCAGTGTCAGCGAGAGATAAGCCGCCTGCACAGGGGTGCCAAACCTGTATTCGACCTCGTTCAACAATAGTTCCCACTTCAGGATCCCATTCATAGTGAATTAGCTTACCGGTGGTGGGTAGTTCCTCATAGGCCATGACACCAATGAAAATGTCAGGATAGTCGTCACCATCCGTGTCACCTACGACGCCACTGCCATCAATTCGCCCACCAATAGGCGTGAAGTAGCCGTAACTACCGTTGTACACGCCCGGAGCATACCAGAGTGTATTACCATCTGTCGCACGCAAGATGTACAGGCCAGCTGGAGCTTGAAGGGTAACGATGATTTCCAAGACTCCATCACGATCAACATCACTCATCTGCATAGTCGCGGTATTGCCGATTCCATAAATGGTTCTTTGCCATATCTGAACGCCAGTTTGACCGCTCAAACAAGTTACACTGCCAGCGGTGGAATTCGGCTGAGCGGGGCCGCCAGCATGGAAAACCTCTTCGCCAAAGTCTGATCTCACATCTGCTGTAAGTAGTGCTTCACCTCCACCGTAGACAATACCAGTCCACTTATAGGTCAGATCAAAATGCTCAGCAGGGTTATCACCAAGTGTTGCCGCGAGAGCGCTCTGTGTTACCTTGAGAGCGCCAGATAATGGCAACAAAGAGACTACAAAACACATAAGAAAAACTATTAGAAAATATTCTTTAAACATAATCTTCCCAGAACCAAATCTAGACAGTTTACACACCCGCTCATGATTTTGTTCTTTACGCTTAAATTAAAAGCGATATTTAAGGACATAGAAACTGTAATCCTAAAACCCAAATCTATGCACTCTTATGTTGTCATGAACCCAAGGAGCAATCCATCGAATAACATCTCTAATCGACCGGTTTACATAGTCATCACAATGATGAGTAATATCATCTGCTGTAATGATTCCGTAAATAATTTCTTTTCTCGTCGCAACGAGTTTTTTCACACTCAACTGCTGCATTAGCCCAGAAGCCTTTAGTAAGGTATCTTCCGGATCAACACTAAACAAGGGTGAAGGCATTATTTCCGAAACTTTAGCCATAGACGGATTAAGATCCTTTGCTAGAACTCTGTTTACAATATCTCGTTCTGTAATAATCCCTACTGGCTTCCCTCTTTAAGAGGGATTGCATAATCCTCAGCGTTCTCATCAGCAGCCATCGCCTTCGCTCCATCAATTACGGTAGAATCGAAAGTTACGGTGTTAATCTTCTTTATCATGTAATCCTTTACCATGTAAGACAGAACATGTGGACTTTCTTCTTTGGCTGGATTTTTAGTCTTCTTAGTTTCCTCTTTACTCATCTAGTCTTACACCTCCATTTAATTCTAGTTAATAATGCGGGCTAGAGATAAACTTGTGTATCTGTAATTTAACAATCACTCCCGTATACATCAGACAAGGGGGATGAAGATCGCGGGTGCGATTATTTCTCTATTAATTTATAGTTCGTTGGTAAATACGACTTTAATCAATTCTTCAAAGAATTGTTTACGCTCGCACATTATTAGCATATCCCATTTTCATATCGACTACAAACACATCTATTACGTATGTTGTATTCACAAGTCATAAATTTCTAGTGTGTACTAATGCAATGGGAAATAGACTTTGGAACAAATCATAGTTTGTCTTAAGGATAAGAAGAAGGGGGAAGATTGCAAGAAACGATTAGCTTATTGCGGAATTCCAAAAACAGAAGAAGATATAAAATGCTCTCACATCGAGGGAAACGTATTCCAGATACTCTATGATCTTAGGGATGCCGAAACCCTCTCATCTGAAAACGGTAAGTATTTAGTAACGCCACTTGGTATCATAGCTCTGTAGGCTCTAAGATATAAAACTCGCACTGATTAAATTTCTATTCCAAGATCAATTACAAATCGAGCCAATCAAGTATGATTTGTTTCCTATTCTTCTGAAATAGAATTAGTCTATCTACTTATGATTTGGTTGACTTCGACCAGTCCATCCAGCGACTTCAGATAGTAGGAAAGCGAATTTCTGCCCTTCTCAGTCACACGATATATGTTTTTTCCTGAGTTAATTTTGACTTCTTCTTTTATGAAACCGCCTTCTATGAGGGTGTCAAACAGGTCTTGGAGGACTTCCCAGGACAAGTTTGTCTTATACATTATTCGGGTAGGTTCTTCTACGCCTTTTTCAATAACCATTAGAATGTCATAGTACATTTCAAGTCTTGAGCGTCTAGACATTTCTTAGATCTCCAATACTGATTACAGATATATTTTTAAAATCTATTTTTGATTTATGAAGTCTGAATCCATAAAAGGTGCATTAATAACAGAGTTAGCAAGAAGAAAGATTAAATTTTAACTAACTTCTTTTCACTTAAAGGTTGGCGTTTTGCCTAGGAAGAGCGCGCAGTAGCTCTTATAATTCTTTTTTTGGGATTTTTTACCATTTCTAAGCAAAATGTTCTATTATTCGTTAAATTCTTAACACCTTTAAAAAATACAGAAATCGTTGAAAAAATGAGTGCGAAAGAAGGAATATTGTTTGAATGTTCTTTGCTTTCATCTTGGATATTTTATATTTAATAATGTGTGCTTTGCATGTAGTTTAGCTGAATCATTCGTTCAAATTTAACAGGTGAATCATATGACTATAAAATCAGTAAAAGCTAGAGAAATTCTAGACTCTCGAGGAAATCCGACCGTTGAAGTGGATCTGGTAACGGAGAGCGGGCTTTTTAGGAGTATGGTGCCCAGCGGAGCAAGCGCGGGCAAGCATGAGGCTCTTGAATTGAGAGATGGAGACAAAACAAGATATCAGGGGAAAGGTACGCTAAAAGCAGTCGCCAACGTCAACAACATTATCGCTCCAAAATTAGTTGGAGTGGATCCCACTCTTCAGAAAGAAGTGGATAATCTTATGCTCAAGCTTGACGGCACACCAAACAAGGCTAAACTTGGTGCAAACGCGATTCTCGCGGTCTCAATGGCAGTTTCAAAAGCTGGAGCAGCTGCAAAAAGTGTCCCATTATACCATCATGTCGGTGATTTGTTCGGTACTAAAGCAAGTTCTCTTCCAGTTCCAATGTGCAATGTCATCAATGGTGGGAAACATGCTGGACAGGAAAATAGTATACAAGAGCACATGCTTATGCCCACAGGAGCAAAGAGCTTCCGTGAAGGCATAAGGATGATCTCCGAATCCTACCAACAACTCTCCAGCTTATTAAAGAAGAAGTATGGTGTTGGCGCAACTCTAATTGGTGATGAAGGCGGCTTCGCCCCCTCACAAATAGAGGATATTCACGAAAGACTCGACCTAATGCTTAGTGCAGTTAAGAACGCAGGCTATGAAGGAATGATAAAGATCGCACTTGATCCGGCATCAAGCGAGTTCTACTATGATGGTATATACAAGATTGCTAAAAAATCATACAATAGAGGCGAACTCGTCGACTTCTATGCAGATCTATGCAAGACCTACCCCATTATCAGTATCGAAGATGGATTCGCAGAGGATGACTGGGACTCTTGGGTCGAGATGACTAAGAAGCTTGGTAGTAAGCTCCAGATTGTGGGAGACGACTTGTTCGTCACAAACACGGAGAGAATAACAAAGGGTATCAAACTCAAAAGTGCAAACTCTGTTCTGATAAAGCTTAACCAAATTGGCTCGGTAACAGAGACGTTAAATGCCATTGCAATGGCTCAGAAGAATGGGTGGACCGCGGTTGTAAGCCACAGAAGCGGTGAAACTGAAGATAACTTCATCGCTGACATGGTAGTCGGAACAAACTCCGGACAGATAAAGACAGGTGCACCCGCCAGAAGCGATAGAAACGCAAAATACAATCAACTCCTACGAATCGAAGAAGAGCTTGGCAACAAAGCACAGTTCAAACCAAAAACACAAGTCCCCAAACAAGGTTACATCCAAAAACCATATATATCTCCTAAACACCCATAAATGACAAAGTTAAAGTCTTTAGTACTATGCAGAACCATATGAATTCATCACTTTCCATTCTTTTTTGAAATGGTAAGCTAGCAAAACGAACTTTATTTAAAAATATTATCCAGCCAAGTCATCAATTTATTTTCAAGAACTGGCGTATATTTCAAACGGTGAATGGTGTTTTGTTTTCTTTCGGTGGAGGCGCACCAGTGTATAGTTCTAGTGTCCAAAGAACCTCGGTGAATGCCCGGAAAACACTATGACATGAAAAAATGAGCCTATCCTTTGACAGTCCATCGTAGAAAATTTTCCTGGACGAAATGAAGACCATGGCAATATCATTGGGTGGATTTGGCTTTATTTGAAAGTCTAAGTTCATTATTCCTTAAAAGAGACAGCCTAAGATTCCAGTAGAAATCCTGTCTCTTCTTCGCATACATGTTATTCTTCAATAGGCTTATTTGATTTGGCGATAAAAAAAGACTCGTTGCTACAATAATGCTATCAAGATTATGGACATTTTGAACAACAGTAAGAGAAAAACCACCTACAACCTTTATGCCAAAGTTGAAATAAGCATTAGGGTCATTGACTTCTTGTGGAGAAAAAGCTTCTTCTTTAAGCCAATTCAGGATTCGGTCTCTAGCTTCCTTGATCTTATCATCCATAGTCTTCGCCCATTTGCTTTAGTCAGAACACCACTAAAAGACTTTTCAAGCAATTACAGCTTGTGCATAGTTAGCACTCTAAAAGAAAAAGATCAAAGAAATAGTGCTAATTAGTTTCTAAAGAGGCATATATCGGCGTGGTTCCCTCGACTCTTTCAACTGCAACGATCCCCTTGTGTCTTAAAGTGACAATGTGACGCAGAACCTCCTGTGGAGCCAAATTAAGATGTTTTGACATGTCTTTCACAGATAGACTCTCTTTTTCTAGTAGATTACGGATCTTGCATCGTACAAACTCAGCACTGACTACCTCATCTAGTAGATCATCGAATTGCTCTGACGAAATTTTCTCGCCATACACGTTCTCGTAATCAACCGTCTTTCGCTCAATCCCCAACATCGTCCTCAAACGGAAGTCAGAGGCAACCCTCTTCGCCGCAAGCATATCCTCCTCGAACTTAGCTTCTCCCTTTCTCGCAGCCATCGGATAAGTGGCAAGCGATGTGATCTTGTCAGAGAAATGGCGCTCATAAGAATCATAAGTCCTATCTCCCATCGGCGAAATCCAATTGAGCTCAATGCGCTCAGGCTCAAGTTCAATCAGAGAAAGAAGTTTTTGAAGCATTTTGACCGTCCGCTCCGCTTGAAGGTTACCCTCAACATAGTGACAGTCAGGAGGTTTACATCCAAACAACATAACACCCTCCACACAATTTCGCATTATCTCAATAATCGATACAGGGTCTATCATTCCGATGCAGTTTATGCGAGTTGCGTCCGTTTTCGATGCTATTTCTTCGCTATTCTGACAGAAAACAAAATTGCACATGACACTGACAATTTTCGGCTTAAAACTCATCTTTACTTCATTCCTCCAGACATTAGTGTAAGTGTTATGAGCCTCTCGTTTGTTAGCTCCTTCAAACTTATCGCCTGGGCTGGACATCTGGTTGCACAGATTCCGCATCCCTTGCAGAGAAGCTCATCAACCTTTGCGATGTTATTCTCATCTTTCGCGATTGCTCCGAATGGACAGACACTAGCGCAGATATTGCAGCCTACACAGAGGTCTTCTTCGACGACGGCTTTGTCTGGCTCGCATAATCCGATGCCCTCTAGACATTCTTCACATGGGCCACATCCTAGGCAGCGGCAAGCTTCAAAGGTCGCATTTCGCTCTATTGTCTCCAGATAGTCGACAATTTCATCCATCTTCATCGGTTGCTGATGCTCAAACGGCTCAAACCTGCTCTCCTTCTTCTTAATATTGCCCATGCTCTTGACCCATGTTACTTCGTCAATATTCTCGCGTCCTTGATGTAGGTCCTTTCCAGTCAGATAACGATTAATTGAAATGGCTGCTCTCTTCCCCGCACCGACAGCCTCGATAATACTCGCTGATCCTGTCACAACATCGCCACCCGCAAAGATGCCAGGAAGTCTTGTCTCAAGTGTCAGATTGTCAACTGCTATCAGGGGAATCCGAGAGTCTTTTCCAATTACTGCCTTAGGAATGGAAGAAGCATTGGCTAATTGTCCAAGAGCTGGAATTACACAGTTCACGACATATTGGTGTTCAGAATTGCTTACTGGAATTGGGCGCCTCCTACCACTCGCGTCTGGTTCACCCAATTGCATCCGCAAACACTCAACAGCCTTAACCTTGCCATCATCCTCGATGATTTGTTTCGGATTAACTAGAAAATGAAACTTTACACCATCTCTTTCTGCGTCAGCCACTTCACTGGGCAAAGCAGGCATCTCCTCACGTGATCGCCTGTACAGGACCATAACATCCTTTGCTCCAAGCCTCTTTGCAGTTCTCGCGGAATCAATAGCACTGTTTCCTCCACCCACAACAGCGACTGCATCACCAACAGTAACCTTCTTCCCAAGAGCCACGTCCCTCAAGAAGTCAACTGCATTCATTACTCCCTTAAGATCCTCACCAGGAACACCAAGCCTCATTCCCTCCTGCGTTCCAACAGCTAAGAAAACGGCTTTGTAGCCTTCTTTTCCAAGGCTTTCAAGAGTGATATCCTTCCCGAATTCAACATTGGTCCTAATCTCCACGCCCAAACCTTGGATGTATGCTATTTCATCAGCAACAACAGATCGCTCAAGACGAAAGTCAGGTATACAATATCGCATCATACCACCAGGCTCAGCCATGCGCTCAAAAACAGTAACAGGATAACCGAGTCTCACAAGCTCATAAGCAACAGTCAATCCAGCCGGACCAGCACCTACAATCGCGAGTCGCTCATCATGTTTTATCGGTATGGGTTTTGGGTTTGGCTTAGCCACCTCTCGTTCAATGTCAGCAGCCACTCTCTTTAGATTGCGAATATTTACTGCTTGGTCGATGTTTGTTCGTGAACACTCTTCCTCGCATGGGCTGAAACAGACTCTGCCGCAAATGGCTGGAAACGGCATGTCGTTTCGTATCACATCAACTGCTTCTTTGAACTTTCCTCTCTGAATAAGAGCTATGTATCCTTGAATGTTTACGTTTGCTGGACATGCCTTTCGGCATGGTGGGAACCTACGTGTTTTTTCTTCTACTTTTTTTGCTTCTTGACTGACCTCAATCATGAACATCATTCTCCTTGAAATCGCCTTTGCGGGCATGGCAATGATGGAAGTTGGACATTACATTTTGCCAAATATTACCTCATACCCAACTGTATCACAAGTATATAAGAGTCACGCGTTTGACACAAATTCAAATCCCATAAAAATTACTGACCATCTAAAGCGCGCGCTAAGACGCAAGTCATTCCTCACGACATTATTCTTTTAGTATAAATCTTTATTTCTGAGAGCCTATTTCCATCTGGAAGGAGGATGTTTTTATGGTTGTTGTGAAGTGGTGGGGTCACGCATGCTTCGAAGTCAGGGACTCAGTAATAGTTGTAACAGATCCCCATGACGGCAAATCCGTCGGTGGCATGCCAGTTCCACATGTCAAAGCAGACATCATTCTAGTCTCTCATGGACATGAAGACCATGCGAGCGGTAAGAATTTTGTGACAAAATCCGACAGTAAAATCCTAGACAAAGCTGGAACAAACGAGGTTAAAGGCGTCAAAGTGAAGGGAGTAGCAACATTTCACGATGATGCTGGAGGAAAGAAGAGAGGTAACAACATTGTCTTCGTCTTCGAAGTAGACGGAATAAGATTTGCACATCTAGGCGATCTAGGTCACGTCCTATTGGACAGAGAAGCTGAAGAGATTAAACCTATAGACGTGCTCATGATTCCCGTAGGCGGATATTACACTATAGACGCTGTAACGGCAACAGTGGTTGCTGGGAAACTCAACCCGAAGATCATCATTCCGATGCACTATAAGGTGAAGGGACTTGACTTCCCAATATCTGATGTAGAACCATTCCTTAAGGGAAAGAATAACATCAAGCGCCTAAGAAAGTCCGAGGTAACTTACTCAAAGATGGAATTGCCTGCAAAGACGGAGATTGATGTATTTAGTCTAGAATGATCTTATCTTTTTTCATTTAAAAAAAATTAGTTGAGGTGACAGGAAGCATCATACCACTTTTTCTAATTCTTTCTTTTTTAGTCTACGTTATTGTTACTCCAAGCTTACTCAGTTCTTCTTGAAGCTCTCCCTCGCCTGACTTAGTTTTAGCTTGGATGCAAAGTAGGCGTCGCTCGTCATCTTGTCTTGTTTATGTTCAGTCTCCAGCTTCACTATTTGTCCGTCAATCTCGATGATCTTATTCTTCAAGAAGTCGATAATGGTAAGGGGAGTATCAGTGTCAGTGATATAAGTGGGAGTTGTCTCCGCTTTTATCATTCCATCTTCTATCCTGAGAATTCGGTTGCACGCCCTTGCTACACTCGGATCATGTGTAACGAGAATAATCGAATTACATTTACAGTCCTGTAAAAAAGCATAAATCACCGACTCTTAACGGAAAGAGAAAAAATTACGTTGAAACAAAAGGCAGATATAAAAATTCAGGTAGAAAGAAAGGTCTAATCAATTTTATTCTTTGTTAGCGTTTTCCTGAACTCGCACTGCCTCGGAGATAAGTAAGTTCACGAGTTTGAGAGTGAAGTCTTGATTTAGATCAAAAGTTCTACTCCATTTTGAGGCTCTCTCCCGCACTCCTCTCTCCACACTTGAGTCAACAATA
>JAUPKU010000047.1 GCA_030837285.1 Thermoproteota archaeon
TAGAAACATTCTGTTACATTTCATCATGAATAACGTTCCGTTTCCATACCAGTTCATGCGAATAAGAGTCCGTTTTAGCACTTTTCCGCAGTCTAATAAGCACGCAAAAAGCCAAATTCCAAAAACAAAGGCCAGAAACAGCCTACCAACCCCCCACCATCCAAAACAAAAGAGCCTCAGCCTCAGAGACACAGAGACGAAGGGACAGATAGACAAAGAACAAATCTGATAATGAATCTCCTAATCCCTCAGAAACATAAACTACGCCCGTGAAGGAGTTTGTTATTGTAACACCACAATCACAAATGCTTAAGGGCCTTCCAACCAACGAACAATAAGACTAGATGAGAATAGAAACAACAAAAATGTTGACGAATTGAAGCTAAGATGGAAAGAAAATTTACCTTTGGAGCATCTATCACCCCGATTCTCGGATTCATGATTTTCCAGATCGGTCTCCTAATCGTGATCAATCGTCCCTCCTTCCTGAGAGATTACCTAGTCCCAGACTTCTTTGATAACGCAACCCTTGATCTAGCAAGCATAATCCTCATGTTCGGCGGAGGAATCATGATAGTGCTCAGCCTACTTCACCTGATTAAGGCAGTACCGAATAACATAGTAGGCACCGTATACGCCCAGCACATCAAAACAACGCAGAAGATTGAAGAACTCAAAGCGTCATTATCCAACACGATGGCCTTAGTCAACAAAGAAATAAAAGAGTCGAAGACAAAGATCTCCTGCAAATTCTGCGGAGCAAAAATTAGTGCAGACGCTAAAATCTGCCCAACGTGTGACCGATCAAGTCTAACCTAACAGAACCTGCCTCTTCAGAAACAACAACAAGAGAAAATACTCTTAAAAGAAGACGAGAACTCAGGTTACCTTTGCTATCATTTCCTTTACCGCACGACCGATAATGACCCATTATCAGCCATTAGAGGTAATATCTAGAGCTTAAGAGCTCTAAAATGTTTAATTTCTAAAATGACCGTGAAAGTGTAAGTTCCAATAGCCTAAAATTCAAAGCCAACTAATCTCCCAAAAAGAAGAATACTCGAAACCACATATCCTAGTATAGCCCCAGTGCTAAGGTATGGCAGTCCTGCCTGTGGTTTTCCCTTAGCAACAGCTGCCATAAGCGCAAAGAAACTGAAGAGTGTGCCAACTAAAACTGATAATGCTATGATTAAGTTGTTACTCGGAACATTGTAATAAGTCGAGACGAAGAGGATTCCCGGGAATATAATGTCTCCCAAACCCATAAAGAACGCTTCTCTCTCCCCTCCTTTGTTAATTCTCTCTTTCAAACTCTCTTTCTCTCTGATTAGTGAGTAGTTCTTTGTCTTTGGGATGACAAGCATCATAGGAACTCTCAGCGTCGCAACCGCATCTGCGAGGTCTATCATGTGCTTAGTCTTATACACTGAAATAGCGTCGTAGATCGCCATGCCAATCAGCAAGATAATGATCAGAGATATACCCAATGATATGCCAAGTATCGCTGCTGCACCCGCTCCAGCAATGATGCCACAAGCATCCACAACATACCATTCAGGATACTTGATAATCATTACTACCAATGCAACAGTAGCTACTACGGATAGACCTAACGCCAAAGGATCTTGAACTGCCGTACCAATTATTGAGTAGATGACGTCGAAAAGGATAAGTCCTATCGCTCCCAACAGAATTCCCTGTAGCGTCTGCTTCTTCCGTAATCTTGAAATAAACAATATAAAGCCAGTAAATACCAACAACGTAACAAAGAAGTACAAAAGATTCAAGGGATCATTGGGATTCTCAAACGCAGTTACACCAGCAGACTCAAGAGGACCTGTCGCCAGTAGAGCTAAACCATCAATTACTATGAAGAAGCCACTTATCAGAAGGATCGGAAGAACATCCTCAATCTTTTGTCTTATCTTTCTACCCATAACTCTTGATCGTCCTGAACTTCAAGAAGCTAACACCAACAACATATTTAAAATAATCAGTAGATACACATATCCCTTCTCTTCCAGAATGAATTGCAAATACCAGTTAACCAATATTTGAATGAAAGAGAAAATATCTCTTTCCAACTAAAAGATCTCCTACGAAAAAAAGACAAACATGCGCGCTTTCTTATTATAGTGTGTGCTATTTGAAAAGTGGTTTTAGTGGACCGGGCGGGATTTGAACCCGCGACCTTCGGATCTTTTGGGTCGCCCATGCAAATCCGACGTGAGTTCCAGACTTCACCACCGGCCCATTCCAAACGATCGTAGTTAGTTTAGATTCTGTTTCTTATATAGTATAAGTAAAATCTTTCCATTAATCCAACACCACTTATTTGCTAGTTTGTCTTCCTTCCGGCGAATAATGCTAAAAGATGCTCTGCTAGCGGTCGGGGAAATAGTTATTAGCATTTATGGTTTTTCCATTGTATCCGTAGGCGTTTTGGATGGCGAAGAATTCTCCAAATCTTCTTGATTCTGAGAACTGGGTTCATTATAAGCTCTACAGAAGTCCGAGGGAAAGTAGTCACTGGAAGCTGATTCTGGACTGGTACCACAAAGTTCTACGTGAAATTGTAAGACCTTTAGTCGATTCCACAGCGGATATTGAGTCCGTCCTCTTTGGCATATATAGTCCTGGATTGCCATCACTTCAGGACAAGTATGACCGATACACGCAGTATGAGACTGCAGATAAGTATGAACGGAGAATTAGAATCCCGGAAGCCAATGTCATCTTCATTAGACTGAGGCTTTACGCTGATCCTACCCATAGGAAATCCGTCAGCGAAAAACTCAAAGAAAGAATTGAGGCTAACAAGATCCTCATCTGGGACTTTGAGATTTTGAGAGATTATAAGGTCATGGAGGATCTTGGTAACAGGTATGGTCGAAGGAGCAGCGGTTCAATAGACGAAGATATGACCGTCCACTTCATTCGCTATTGGGACGCAGCATGCAGGTACATCCTCTCAATACTGATTGAAAATGGAAACTGGAATCAAAGTGTAGACGTCTGGGGTATACCTCATAAACTCAACAATTCTCTAGGAGGCTGGCTCCGATTCACTGATGCCAAATGCCCGAAATGTGGCAAAACCATGTATATGGCAACAGGACCCATACCAATACCACAATCATTCCTCCCGATTCTCTCGAAGTTCAAGAGAGCCCCCATTTTCATCCTGAGCTGCCCAGACTGCAACATGGGAGGAATAGCTGAACTAAACATATAAAATAAGAATGCTCAAGAAAAAAGATCTCCTTTGAGTACTCCTTGAATTCTTAGATAATTTGTGTTAATATATCAAATACAAAGGATTGCGTGTATAGTAATTCTCTCATTCAACTATCAAAGGATTTTTAGAATTGCATTCCAGAACTAATTCAATATTTTCATGTCAGAGATTATCAGTCTTAAGGATGTGGAAGTAATTGACGGAACACTTTAAGTTATATACAAGACTGAAAAAGCCAATACGAAAAACCTCAGATTCTCCGTAGAGTTCTTTAATCTTGAGAAGAGACTAAACCTCTTACATGCCAGCGGCTCTACTTCTACTGGACTGCCATTATACCTTTGCGCCTTCATCCGTAAATAAGCATCTGTTTTTCCATAGAAATCCACTCTTAGTTAGAAAGTCTACTACGTATTCTGGAGAAAGTGTTACTCAATAAAAACTTGAAGGAGGTGATCATTGAACCGAATATGGTACTGTATATTTCAAGTGCAATCCACACTATTGTATACATGAGTAGAAAAAAATTTGATCTTATAACCTAGAAAGGATCTGATAAAAAATGAGAAGTAATTACTCGCCCTTCTCCTCTTTCCTGTTACTTTTCCCTCTTTAGACTAATCTATTTCAACCTAGAGTACTTTAAATCATGATACAATAGCCTTCAAGATATCTAACTATTTTAGACATAGACCGTTACAAACAGTATCCATAACGTCTCTCTACCAGCGTTCTTTATGCCGTGAGGATTCTCCCCTGAGACATAGAATGTTAACCCCTCTTCAGCCTCTACTTCCTTTCCCTCTATGAGGATACTGCCACTTCCAGAAAGGACGTAGTACACTTCTTCTCTCTCAGGATGCGTATGCTCCGGAAAGACTCCATTAGGTGGCACCTCAATTATCCCTAAGCCGCCGAGGCGTTTACTACCAAGAGTCTTTTGTTCTAGAATCCTCTTGATACTTGCAGTACTCTTGGGGTAAGGTGAAAAAGAAACATCTTTAGACCTGATGATCTTCCACATGAATTTTCACCAACAGAGAAGGTTAGAACTTTTATCAATAAATGATTTATCTACTCCTCTTTCTTATTCTTTTTTTGGTGAGCTAAATTCTGATGGTTCTTGTGAAAGTCGAGTTCATGGGAACTCTACGAGGCGCAGTAGGAAAAAAGAGTTATGAAGTCATTGTAGATGAGCCGGTGACCGTAGGAAGACTGCTAAAAAAACTAAATACTTCCTTAAATTTAAAGAAAAACGTATTATTCAACAGAGAGTCATTGACTCCTAGATCTGAAATACTAATTTTAGTTGATGGTAAGGAGATAAGTATCCTAAATGGCTTCGCTACGAAGCTTACTAACGAGTCTCAAGTCACGCTAATCCCAGTTTCTCATGGTGGTTAAGGTTTGAAGCAGTTTTAAACTTCGGTGGTTTTACATTTAAGCCTTTTAATTAAAGGATCAGCTTTTTCTTTCTCCAATTTGATTGTATAGAGTCTACTGGAAGTCTTAATCTTCAGTTTTATTGTGTCCTTCAATCTCTTTATTCTGCACTCTTCAGCCTTCTCTGAGAGTCTAACGAATTCTTCAATGTCTACAATTTCATTGGGCATGGATATCACTCCGTTGTAATAGAGAATATCCATGTAGAAACAGAATTGACGCTTAAACTTTTCTCAGGAAGTTTAACTTCCCGAATAAAAATGGGAGAATAGGATTGATGTTCCTCTATTCTATTCTTATTTTTTCTCCTTTCGGTTTTTTCTCTCTTATCTTTGTCAAAGTTACTTCTAAGACGCCGTTAGTGTATGTTGCTTTTGCGATCTTTGGGTCGATTTCTTCTGGGAGTTCAATTTCCTTGTAGTACTTTCTCTTCTCTGTGTCCACAGATATCGTCAGGGTTCTCTCTGAACAACTAAGATTGATATCCTTCTTGTCGATTCCAGGAATTTCCGCAATGACCCTTATGGCATCGCTTTCATTAATAACATCTACTAACGGTTCGCGTTCTTCTTTGTACTCGAATGAGGGTTTAGGCACTCCTATATGCGTGGCTTTTGTAGATGGTTTCACGTTACCAAATTCTCTTATCACTGGCTTGCCATCAGAATCCACGGTCATTGAATATCCATATACAAATGGCCCCATTTCTTTAACTACTCTCCCATTTGGAAGTTTACGTTCCTTGTAAAGATCCTTTGGCAGATCTTCAATCATCTCTTTGAACATTTCATCCATCATTCTATCAAAGTCCTCAAAGTCTTCTAAGCCGAAGAGTGGACTTCGTCTAAATTTTCTAAACCAACGAGAGAAATCTTCGTCTCTAGACATCTGTTGTTTACCTCCTATCACTTTGTGTTTCGAGTGTTTTCTTTACTTTTTGAATGAAGGCTAGATACTCACATAGTATCTGTCTTCCGATGGGAGTAAGTGCATACTCGTCCTTTTCGGGCTCATCCACAAGCCTATGCTCCATTAAGGTGGAGATATTCTCGTACACCAATTTCGGGTTAACATGTATCCTAAATTGGCTCTTCTTCCTAGATTCTCGCAGAAGGGGCAGAAGCATCTTGACTCTAGTTCTATTGCCGATCAGCGTTATGAGTTCCAATGCTTCCTCGAAGATTCCAAATTCATCGCTCAGCCAAGGGACTTCTTCTATCGCGATTTTTCCGGAGTCGAAGTCTTCTGAGAACCATTGCATTAGTATATGAGTGTCCACTGTGAGGGGGTAGAATAGAAGCGTTGCAACATTTTCCATAGAATCTATTAGCTTGAGTTTTTCATGCAACTCTCTTGTAGGCTGACTTGTTTCGCAGAATGCTACAACTATATGGTTATCGAATTCGCCACATACGTCTGTAGTAATAATCTTTTTTTTCGTCTTTGTGGAAACTGTCAATTTTGCGTTTACTAAGATTCTTGGGCAGTCCTGTTCTATCAGACTCCTTACGGCATAGAACCTTTCAATGGTAGATAATTCGCTGTCGCTGTCTTTTATGAATCTTTCTTTGAAGGCTTTGTAGTCTAATACTTGTTTCGGTTGAACAACATTCTTTGGAGTGGCCAGGATTTTTGGTAGCATCTCTCATCTTTTTACTTATAGTAACAAGTCCTACATATAAACGTTACCTAAAGTAACAAACATCCGCAGTAGACATTCATCTAAAAAAGCAGAAACTTATATTGTCCTAAATTGATGAATGCTAATTCTAAGAAGAATATGGGTCATTGATTCTGTGAAACGTGGTCACTGTAAGAAGTTTCTTCTCCTTTACGAATCAATGAGCTTTCAATAAAACTTTGTAATCAGAAAAATAAAACAGATGCTCTTTCTAGAAGAAAGATTTAAGAAAAGTTGATTTCGGAAAAGAGACCTACTATGAATAGACTGGGGTTCCACTCTTCCTTATCTTCCTAAATTTTTCCATTAATCTACTTGTAATGGGTCCGGGTTTGCCTGTTCCAATCTTCTTTCTATCCACTTCTACCAGAGGTGCTACTTCGGCAGCGGTGCCTGTAAGGAAAGCCTCATCAGCATTGTATAATTCGTGAGCTGTCAGGTCTTTCTCGATAACTTCGATTTTCTCCTCTTTTGCTAAGGCTATTACAGTCTCTCGTGTTATGCCGATCAGGACTCCTGCGGTTGGGGGTGGTGTTATAAGTTTTCCATTCTTCACAATGAAGACATTATCTCCAGTTCCTTCTGATACGGTGCCATTCTGATTAAGCATGATTGCTTCGCTTGTGTCTGCCTTATTAGCCTCTATTCTGGCTAAGACGTTGTTTAAGTAGTTCAGCGACTTGATCATTGGATTTAAGGCTGTTATTGCGTTTCGCCTTGTTGAAGAGATAATAGCCGTTGCATTCTTTCCTTCGAAGAGAGGGGCTAGATAATCGGCAATTATGATGATCGAGGGCGTGGGACAGGAAACAGGGTTCAACCCAAGGTCACCCAACCCTCTTGTAACTATAACTCGGAGATAGGCATCCTTCAGCTTGTTCTTTCTAACGGTTCCAAGTATTGCCTTCTTAAACTCTTCTTTGGAGATTGGAACTAGTATATCGATAGACTTGGATGACTCATAAAGTCTTGTGATATGGTCATCTAATCTGAAGACGTATCCATCGTAGACTCTTATCCCCTCAAAGACTCCATCTCCATAAAGGAATCCATGGTCAAAGACTGATATCTTCGCTTCCTTCTTGGGATAATATTCTCCATCGATATACACAAGGCATTCTTGAGACAATGAGGATTCCTCTTTACAATGACGAAAAAAGATGATTATTCTAGGTTTAAAAAGGTTTTTACCTAAATTCCAGGCACTCTACTTCAATATTTTGAGGGTTGCTCCTTGATCTGCTGACTGCACTGCTGCGGAGTAGCGAGTCAAGTATCCTCGGTGAATCTTGGATGGAATGGGTTTCCATTCCTTCATTCTCTCTTCCACTTCA
>JAUPKU010000048.1 GCA_030837285.1 Thermoproteota archaeon
AGCATGGCCAAACAGCCCGCGAGTCGTGGTTGAACTCATAAATGAATACATTTCCAACGACTTCTATTCTAGAATGCAGCAGCTCATAAACGACATTCGCTCTGCAGGCTACACAAACCCGATACTGGTGAACAAGTGGAACCAGCCATTGACCGTCATAAACGACCCATTGGGTAATACTTACCAAGGCTACCACTACTACTTTAACAGTTGGAGCCCTTCAGGAGCCATCTCACAGGTAAAAAACGCCTTGTCTAAAGGCATAAAACTCATTAACACCGAAGTTGGAGCTGACTACAGAGAGAGTACTTACTTCACCACAACAACTGTAGAAGAGCTAGGAACGATCCTAAATCAATGTGCAAGTCTAGGCGTAGGCAACTGCGTGTGGGTGAACGAAAACCTAAACAACTGGTCAAACTATCAGTCGCTAAGCTTGTCAATGCCCGCAGTATTATCACCATTAATGTCGACCCTAGAGCCAACACCAACCTCAGCGCCAACACCAAATCCGGAGCAAAAATCAACCAGTAATTGGATCATGGATGACTTTGAATCTAACACTCTTAGTAATTGGTCTGGTAAGACAATTACGAGAGGCGAAGTTGTGAAAACCGCTCGTTACGACTCGTATAGTGGTTCATATCATGCTGTTTTTGACACGACTGGAAGTACTCAAACATATGAAAATGCATTCCTAACTAAAAATGTCGATACGTCAATTGCTAATGCCAGTGGGCAATTTTACTTCAGCGATTATCGTGTAGAAGTCTCTTAATAAATAATTACGATAGATTTTATCTCATCCGGCTATCCAATAACACTGGAGATATAGCATCGGCAGGAATAATGCGGGTAAATGGTGTGAATAAGTAGGGTATTATACACAGGAAAATACTTAACCTCCTCAACAGTGCCCATGGGACTTATCTCAATATACTACAGAAATGTATGTCAATGGTGTAAGGATTCGAAGCGCAACCACCAACAGCTTCTCAGCAATCACTACGATAAACATGGGGGTTATAAATACCTATAGCGTTCAAAATCCTCTTGTAGTCTACGGGGACAACTGCATAGCTAACTAGTTTAGAAGACGAATGGAAGACTGACACAAACAAGACTTCCCATTCCCATATTTTTTATCATTCAGATAAATCATTTAGTGCTGGTTGAGCCCAGGATGACCGCTATGACTCTCTATGAAAATGGGGGTTGAATACTGGGAGCAAGTATTTAGCGTTAATACTGATTTTGGGTGTTTAGGAACTATTCATAATCTTTTTACTTTTTCTTTTCCCAAATATTCTAACCATGGCACTATCTAATTATAGAAGTCTCATCGTAATGGGGATTGTTGTGTCTTTGGCAGCCACAGTTTCGGGATACGCCGTCGGCTTACTTACGCATCAGGATATTCTCAATTCGTCAGGTATTATTGCGAGTGCAAATATCGGAAAGTACTCTGACCAAGCATGCACGCGAAATGCGACTTCAATAAGTTGGGGAACATGCTATCCGGGCGGTAATGCCACGTCAATTGTATACTTCAAGAATCTAGGAACTGTGAATGAGGCTTTTACGATTCAAACTTCAAACTATGTTCCATCAATGGCATCCACATATCTCACTCTAACCTCAGACTATTCTGGACAATCGCTAACTCCTGGACAGGTCCTAAAGGTAACCTTCACGCTGAAAGTCTCTTCCGGAATTACAGGAATCACAAATTTCTCCTTCAATATCGTCGTGACTAGTCAAGGTTAGTGCGTGCAGCTGTAATCAGAATCTAGAATTTAATTAAGAATTTTTACTTCGTCATGATGTAAAAGCATGGAATGTTTAATTTTAGTTAGAATGTCTACCGAGCCTATTCCAAGTGATGTATTACAAAGAGTTGAAGATTTGAGGAAGGTAGGGTTTAATGTGTCTTTTGAGGTCTTAGTATTAGACACAAAAAAGATAGGTCTAGTTTTCAAGATCACAAAAGAAAAACCTAAGACATAGAAGCACGCTAATAGTCCCTCTCGGATATCAATCTAAAATTTTTTATAGACATTTTAATTCCCTTAACAACATCTGCAGACGATCGCTATTCTTATAGATATTGTATGTTCAGATGGCAGAATGGATTTTGTATATACATCCTCCCTTCATAAGACTAGTATTTATCCTCACTGTGTAGTTTAGAAATGAAGCTTGAAAGAGGATTTCGAATATGTCGAGAAAATATAGAGAGGAAGAACTTCAAGACACCATTGTACTAGACAGTGGGGGGTATATTTGTGGTTACGTATCAGGCTTAGATGTAAGAGATGGCTCAGTTGTACTGAATCTCTATGGATTTGAAGTGAAGAATCAGGATACAATAGATGAGAAAGGACTGATTCTGAGATTGAAAGAGGCTGTGCCTCGAAAGGGAATATTTAATCATAAGTTGTCAACGGATGAACTTCGCGATTGGATTAGAAATCAGTTAAATCTCTCAAATAAGGAGCCGATAAACATTGAGCATCTTATGAAATACGCAGGATTAGTAAATATAGTTATTCCAAAGGAAATCAAAGAGATGAGAGTGAAAGTGGAAAGAGGCTTCATAGAATGGGCGTCTATTGATAAAATTGCTTTCTCAGATCTCGGCAAATGTATAATCCTAAATGATTCTGTAGAAGCGAAGAAAAGAGGGATAGTCCCCTCAGATATTGTTAAGTTTGTAAGTACCGAACAATTGTCAGGTAAAATAGTGATAGATTCTCAAGGAAAGATAATCGGTTCAGCTGTTAGGCTTATGCCTGGTTATCCGCCTGGAATAGCAATAAACTTTGAACAAACAAATGAATTGGAGACATCGTCTTTAGCCAGAGACTTGGAGAAGACAAAGAACAGTAAAAATGAAATCCAAAACAAAGCAGTTGTAAGTGGGGAGACAACCAAAGAAGTTGTAATCAACTGGAATAAAATTGCTAAGATCGGCGATGCCGTATTCCTAAAGGTTACTTTAAAAGTGGTGGAAAGAGAGAGACAGCCAAAGAAGCTGCAATCAACTCAGATAGAATTGTCAAAAGCGGCGATGCCAGATTCCTCAAGCGAAGCAATTGAAGAGAAAAAGGCAGTTAAAGAAGTTGAATTCAACTTGAATCTCCCTCCAGACCTAGCGTCTACGATTTGGAGTCCTTAATCAGAATGCAACTCAAGTAAAGACATAGATAAAAAGATAATCCCATAGAATTTCCTTTTTTACCTAGCTAGGTGGCTCAATATATGTCAACGCAGAAAGTCCTGGTTGGGAGAAGGACATTAATATTGCTTTATGCTTTAGTTGCTTTACTCGCTGTTTCAACCGTCTTTTATCCAATCTATTATAACTATTTATCAGCCCAGACTAATAATAATCCCGAATTTAATAATCTGAATGATTACCTGAATAATTATGTTTCGACACACACTTACAATAACTCCGAATACGATAATTTGAAAGATATTGTTGACCTTAGAAAAAATAAAATAATGATAAACAACCTAACCGTAATTAGGGCTGCAGAGGATTATCACATAGAAATATTTCCAATTCAATATGCAGGATTTATCTTAGTCAATCTTACAGCATCAACGACAGATCAGAATTTTATCGAAGTGAGTTATTCCTCCCAATGGTTTTACCATGAGGATTACGTTATAATTGTTGGCAATAGAGGAATATCAATGTTCCCTGTACTGCCATCCAACGCTGTTCAAGTTAAAGTTGGAACACCAAACTCATCCACTGGTGGAAATCAAACATTCACGATAATTTATTACTATTAAGAACTAGGGCAGTCGATTACCCGCGCTAGCTCAAAATAGGCATTTCCTACAAGCGTGTACTATTTTTTCATCTATATTTTTTGATGAATAATCATTTTATTTCAACTTAATTAGCAGAAGAAGTGTGATTGATATTTTACAGTTATTCATAGTTTATTCAGAAGTTAAAGAGACATAACTCTATGTGCTAAGACATGCTTAAAGAGAAAATTCAGTTTACTTTTTATTCATGATGAGTGAGAATACTAAAAAGATAAGAAATGTCAAAGTATTGCCCATCCTGTCAAAGAACGGTCGAAGGGAAAAAGAATTTTCATAGAGTATCATTCTTCCTAATCTCGTTTTTTGTCTGGTTGCCTGGACTTTTATTCTTAATCTTTCTAGGTAGTGTGGCTATATTTCCTGGAACTCCTGGTACTGTGATGATAACTATGTTCTGGATCCTGTGGATGCTAATTCCTGTTTTCTTTTTAGCCGATTATCTCCTTCAGGCACCACGATGCCCAGTCTGCAATACGAAGCTAGACAATGAAAGCAGACAACTAGAATCAACTGAAGCTAAATCAATGCAAGTAACCAATACAACTCACAAGATTGAAAGGCCTCCGCCAACTCAGAAAAAGGAAATACTCCAATTACAAGGCAATGAGCGCGTTCTTGAAGGCTACATCTATAAGAAACGATTCTTTGCCTTAGCCCTCTTTCTTATGATCGCTGAAATAATCATCCAAGTAAACACAACTTGGGAAATACGATACAACACGTACACTTGGTTACCATTTATCGTTTTTCCCATCTTGACTTTTGCTTTTAGCGTGATCATCTATCTCTTGGGTATGCTTGATAACCAATTACAAGGCAATGAGCGCGTTCTTGAAGGCTACATCTATAAGAAACGATTCTTTGCCTTAGCCCTCTTTCTTATGATC
>JAUPKU010000049.1 GCA_030837285.1 Thermoproteota archaeon
AAACTCCACAAAGGAAGCATTATTGTCGCAGATAATGCAGGGATCTTCGCAGAAGATATGAAGGAGTATCTAAACTACGTAAGGTCTTCAGGAAAATACAGCAGTAGATATGTTCCCATGGGTAATGATGGTCTTGAGATAAGTATCCTAAAAAAAATCATAAATGAGATAGTTGCTAACAATGTTCAGAAAAAGGCAGATGGGCCTTCAAAAATAAACCTAGACAAAGCAGATAGCAATTCCCTATGTCGGTTCCAATTCTGAAATCTTCTTAAAAGCAAAGTGGATGTGTGCGTACGCAAAAAAATATAGATGTGATGAAGTTGAGGATTTAATTAATTGACAATAATCTTTCATTCATCAGCGTCTTTCACAGTCAAGGCAGTCCCACCTTACGACTTTTCACTAACTGTTCACAAACCCTCTGGATAGTCCTTACTAACACCATATGAAGTCTTTGAGGACAGTGTAATGTGGACTGCTGTCAGATGGCGCTCTCATAGTCTTTTGGGGCTGAAGCTAAGTTCTCTTGGATCGGTTTAAAAACCAGAGATAAAATGCGAAATCTTCTCCACTAAAAAGTTCCAGTTGGATGAACTTGAAAATTTTAAAAAAGAAATCTATCAGATGTTGAGAGCGGGTGAAGACATAAGAGAGTTCTCCCTAGCCGAGTCAGATTCACTTGTAAAGTTGTTACAGAAAGACTTGTATGAAATGAGACGGACGAGTAGACCGGACATTTTCCCAATGTTGACTCTTGCGCTGACACTTCAGATGACACCAATAACCAGGAGCAACCAGATAATGACCCTCTTGATAAAAAAAAGTATGGCGAGAAAATTCGGTTCGATCATAGAGAGATCCATTACTGGCAATCTTCAGAGAGAGTGGCTAAAACAAGCGTGCCCGAATTACAGGAGAATTGCAAGCTCGGATATAGAGCAAAAAACCTCAGAAAAATCGCTGAAATAATAAGTTCAAGCTTCCCAAACAGTAAAAGAACTCGATAAAATGTCTCTTGAGGATACAAAAACTAAACTCATGGAGCTGAAAGGGATTTGAGAATACTCCGTTGATATTGTCTCGCCCCATTTCGGATTCGCTTTAGATGCCTGGAGTGCAAAAATTTTGCACACATATTTGAGGAGAAGATAGAGTCGCCACGTAGCATCATACCAAAGCTTAGAAAGATGGCTGAACAAAGATGGGGGAGGCGAAAAAGTTACGTGTTCACCTACGTGCTAAATTACCTCGATAACTTGGAAAAACAACTTGGAATAGACTTGATCTAACTACAAAATTATATATAGAAATATGCCCTTCTCTTTGATAGCAAACGATTTATAGACATGCTAAACGCGCTACCCAAGTAGAATTCTTACCAAGAATAGACAAATTGATAGATTTAAGAAGTAACTAGCTAAAAAACACTCTAATTGTTGGTCTGTTGGTGTATTTTCACAATCACCGACGGATAAATACAAGCTTCGGAAAATTATTTATTATAAAATAGAAACTTAACTGCAGCTATAAGTAGGGCGTTTAACTGCGCTCGCAGAGTCTAATCCAACCTTTGGAGTGTATTTGACTTGTTTGAAAAGCTTACGAGGGTGGAGTTCTCTAACCTCGATAAGATACTGTATCCTGAGCCAGGAATAACCAAAGCACAAGTGATAGAATACTACATTCGCGTAGCATCCAAAATACTGGATTTTGTAGTTGACAGACCTCTGACGATAACAAGGTTTCCAAATGGCATAAACGAAAAAGGCTTCTACGAGAAGGATGCACCATCCGGAACTCCAAGCTGGGTAGAAATGTATAAGAGGTACTCTGAATCAGCGAAACGAGATTTAAACTACATCTTATGCAATAGTCTTGACACACTCATTTGGCTTGCTAACCTTGCTGCCCTCGAGATACATGTTACACTTTCAAAATCCAAGTCGTTTCAAGAACCAGATGCCGCTTTATTTGATATTGACCCAGAGCCTCCAGCCAACTTTGGAGACGCTACAGAAGCAACCCTTCTTCTAAAGGAGAAGCTTGATGGATTAGGTCTCGTGTCATATGTTAAGACTTCAGGTAAGAAGGGTTTACACGTTCTGGTTCCCATACGCGAAGGCTACTCCTTCAGCCAAACCAGGGAGTTCGTTCATTTGATTGGGAGACGCTTAGCTTCAGAGTCTAAGAACATTGTATCGGAGATGTCTGAGTCGAAGAAGCCAGGAACCATCTTCATCGATTACCTACAGAACTCTCATGGAAGAACTATGGCTTGTCCTTATAGTCTTAGAGCAACTCCACAGGCAACGGTATCAACTCCCCTTAGATGGGATGACGTCAATAAAAAGTTAAAACCAGAGGATTTCAACATGGTAAATATAGCCAAGGTCAAAGATGATCCTTGGAGAGATATGATGAGAAATAAACAGATTTTAGGGTGATTAAATGGCCGAAGAAGAAGTCTCCCCTAAAAGACCGATTTGGAGTGGAACGGTAACAGTCGGCTTAGTAAACGTCCCAGTAAAACTCTACTCGATGATATTTGATAAGGGTGTATCCTTTAGGTTTCTGCATAAGAATGATGGCCAACCTCTAAAGTACGAAAGGGTTTGCACAAAAGACGAGAAGGTTGTCCCTTGGGACGAGGTCGTCAGAGGCTACGAGGTGAACAAAGACAGCTTCATAGTCTTCGACAAGAAGGAACTGGATGCATTCAAGCCAGAGTCAGACCAGAGGATACGGATAGACAGGTTCATAGACTACCTCTCCGTAGACCCAACATTCTTTGAGAGGCAATACATCCTAGCTCCTGACAAGAATAAAGAAGCATATAGTCTTCTATTAACAGCTTTAAAAGAACTTGGGAAAGCTGGAATCGGAAGGATAACGCTGAGAACGAAGGAATACCCTGCAATAGTCCAACCATACAAGAACGCCTTGGTCTTAACGACTCTAAGATACTCCTATGAGGTAGCTGACCCCAGTGACATAGAGGACTTGAAGGGATTAAAGGAGCCGAACAAGAAGGAACTGGAGATGGCAGAGACTATAATAAAGAGTCTCTCAGGAGACTTTGACATCACAGAGTACCAAGACACGTACAAAGAGAAGATAGATGAACTTATCAAGAAGAAGTTGAAAGGAGAAGTCATTAAGGTCGAGAAACCCGTGAAAGAAGAGGCTAAGGCTCTGATGGTAGCCCTCCAAGAAACACTTCAGCAACTGAAGAAGAAATGAACCAATACAAGCCAATGCTCGCAAAGGAAGGACAAACCCCCTTCAACTCAAAAGACTGGATATTTGAAATCAAATGGGATGGAATAAGAGCCATCAGCTACATCAACAAGCCCCTTAGCATAAGAAGCCGTAATGACAAGGAACTAAAGCACTACTTCCCAGAGCTAGAGGAGCTTAAGACTCTGGGAGAAAACATCGTCCTTGATGGCGAAATAATCGTTATGAATAATGGAAAGCCTGATTTTCAAAAGCTTCTTGAAAGAAGTAGAACACCCTCAGATAGAGATACCACGTATTTGGCCAACTCATCACGAGCAACCTACATTGTATTTGACATTCTTGAGAAGGATGACGTATCACTGATAGAACTCCCATTAGTTGAGAGGAAGGAGCTCCTAAAGAAATACTTGAAGGAAGGTAGGAGCGTTCTCCTCTCTATCTTCGTTGAGGAGGATGGAGAAGCCTACTACGAGGCTGCTTTGCAGAGAGGTTTAGAGGGAATAATAGCCAAGAAGAAAGATAGCCCCTACGAGCCAGGAATTAGAAGTAGTAACTGGTTGAAGATAAAGAAGTTGAGGTCATGCGACTGTGCAGTCTTAGGATATACGTTAGGAGAAGGAGCACGGAAGAGCTTAGGGGCACTGATTCTAGCCTTATATGATAAAGGGAAACCAATATATGTGGGTAAAGTGGGGACAGGCTTCACTACTAGAGATCTCGAGCTTCTCCATGAGACATTTAAAGGTTTAGAATCCGACGAAGAGACTCTAAGTATGGTGGATGTTCCCCAGCAAGTAGTTTGGTTGAGGCCAAAGATTGTTTGTGAAGTTGTATATCAGAATGTTACAGAAGATAGAAAGCTGAGGTTACCCAGATTCCGAGGGCTTAGGTTTGACAAATCGCCTCAGGAATGCACGTTCAGCCAGGTAAAAGAAGTCATCCTCTTAAAATACACTTCAAAGAGAGATTTCACGGCGACACCTGAGCCTCCTGGAACAAATAGTAAAGGGGAAGGGAGAAAATTCGTCGTCCAGGAGCATCATGCAAGAAGATTACATTATGACTTAAGACTTGAGAGAGATGGAACCTTAAAGAATTGGGCTGTTCCTAAGGGCATACCGTTGAAACAAAGTGAGAAACGCCTCGCAGTCGAGACCGAGGATCATCCCTTAGAGTACAGCAGGTTCGAAGGAGTAATTCCTAAGGGACAGTATGGGGCAGGCGCCGTCGAGATTTGGGATACTGGGTCATTCGAACTTAAGCTCTGGGAGAAAGACAAAATAGAATTCTCCCTTAAAGGTAAAAAACTAGTGGGAAAATACCTTCTTACGAGGCTTAAGAAGGCGGGGGAGAAGGACTGGCTCCTTCTCAGAGTCGGTGACCCAGATGACTAAAATCCACATCGGTACGATGGGATGGAGCTACAGCTTTTGGATTGGAAAACTCTATACGGCAGGATGTAAACCAGAAGAATACCTTTCAGAGTACTCAAAACACTTTGACACGGTGGAGGTTGACAGTACCTTCTACAGAATCCCATACAAAAGTACTGTTGCAAAGTGGAAGACACAAACCCAACCTGAATTCATATTCTCAGCAAAATTCCCCAAAGCTATAACCCATGATAAGCGGCTGGTTGATTGTGAAGAGGAATTGAAGAGATTCCTTGAGTCAATTTCACCATTACAGGAGAAGACCGGGCCACTACTTCTACAATTTCCACCAAGCTTCAAATCAACAAATATCCCAGCTCTCAAAGAATTTCTTGAGAAGATGCCACATGGGCACAGATTAGCCGTTGAAGTTAGAAATAGAGAATTATTGTCATCTGAACTAAACTCTCTCCTAAGAGACAATAGAGTAACTCTAGTGTTTACTGATCATTCGTCCACACAAGAGATGGAGGAAGTGACAGGAGACTTTGTCTATGTAAGGTGCGAAGGAGACAGAAAGAAAGTTCAGGGCACTTCTGGCAAAGTAGAAGTTGAAAAGATAGATGATGTCAAGAATTGGGCGGATAGGATCAAGAGGTATGCAGATAAATCCATGGAGGTGTTCGTGTACTTCAGCAAATACTATACAGGCTATCCGCCGAGTGATGCTGAACAACTTAAAAAAGCTCTCAAGCTCACAGTCAATCTAAAGTGAAATTATTAATATACTTAAGATAACTGATCCAATAGCATCCTACAGCCATTTTCTAGAGAAAATTTGTCAGAAATGAGAATAGAAATGAAATAATCGAGCTAAGCCTTAAAAAAAGACAGTTTAGAAATCTTTAAATACGTTTTACCGTTAAACGTGACTGCATTATGAAAAAAAATAGAAGGCAGAGGGAAAAACAATATTTTGTGGGGGTAAGACTTACGGAAGAACAGCGAAAACTGTTAACTAAGATCCAGGAAAACGCCGGGTTCAGCAAGACTGACACCCTGCTAAGAGGCTTAGAACTCTTAAGCGAGTACTATTTGCTGGGACTTGATACTCCTAGACTAAGTATGGAACTGAAAAAGCTTGAGGAAGAGGCTTTACAGCATGCGCAAGCCCTTAAGCAGATACGGCGAAGGGAAGAAACCCTAAAGGATATGGTCAGAGAATTAAGGGATATAGATGGAATTGTAGACAAATACAATGGCGATCCGACATATATCATACAAATTCTCCTCGATATCCAAGCCAAGTACCACTGGATTTCGAAGACATCAGTCCTTTGGGTCTCTGAGAGACTAGGAATACCTCAATCCCAGATCTATCAAATTGCAACATTCTACAAAGCCTTCAGCTTGACTCCCCAAGGACGACACAGAGTAAGAATATGTCAAGGTACAGCCTGCTACGTCAGAGGTAGCACACAAGTATCAGATATAGCTGAGAGACTCCTAGGTGTGAAGGATGGCGAGATGACACCTGACGGAAAATTCACATTCTCAAAGGTCAAATGCCTAGGATGCTGTGCAATTGGTCCTGTCATGCAAGTTGACAACGACTACTTCGGTGGAGTCAAACAGTCTCAACTGGAGAAGATCTTTGCAAAATACGATTAATCCAATCCAGAAAATTAGGTGAAAAACGATTATGAGAACTTTCAAAAAGGTAAATTCATGCGAAGACTTCGAAAAGCTTCGCCAGAATATTAAATCTCAGAGGGCTTCAAATAAGCCCATAATTACATTCTGTGCTGGAACTGGATGTCTTGCACTTGAAGCCAGAAACGTCTTAAAAGAGATCTATGACCAAATCAAGAAGCAAGGACTGGAAGAAAAGGTAGATGTCCGGGAAACAGGATGCCTAGGTATATGTGAACAAGGTCCAATACTAGTAGTGTATCCTGAGGAGATTCCATACTTCAAAGTCAAAGCTGAGGATATTGCAGAGATCATCTCAAAAACCATTATAAATGGCCAGCTTGTTGAACGGTTACTCTACAAGGACTCCGTAACAGGTGTTATTGCCAAGAAGATTGAAGATATCCCATTCTATAAACCACAGTTAAGACTTCTACTTGCGAACAACTTCAAAGTGAACCCACACAACATCGAAGACTACATCGAGATTGGCGGATACAGCGCACTCTCCAAAACTTTATTCCAGATGACCCCCGACGAAGTTGTTGATGAAATTAAAAAATCGAACATTCGAGGCAGAGGAGGAGCAGGATTTCCAACAGGAATAAAGTGGGAGACTACACGAAAGGCACCGGGAGAACAGAAGTATGTTATAGTCAACTGTGACCAAGGCGATCCAGGAGCATTCATGGATAGAGCTTTGATGGAGGGTAACCCTCATAGTGTTTTAGAAGGTCTAACTATAGGAGCTTACGCGATAGGCGCTAGTCAAGGTTTTGTATACGTCCGTGAGGAGTATCCCTTGGCGGCAGAGAGCATATCTACAGCAATAAAGACGGCTGAAGAATATGGGCTTCTTGGTCAAAATATCATGGGTTCAGGCTTCAACTTCACAGTTAGAGTTCATAGAGGTGCAGGAGCCTTTGTCTCGGGTGAGTCAAGTGCACTCATGACAGCAATCGAAGGTAAGGTCGGCGAACCGAGACCCAAGTATGTTCATACAGCTGTAAAAGGAATATGGGATAGACCAAGCTGCCTCAACAACGACAAGACTTGGGCTACAATCCCACTGATAATACTTAATGGTGCAGACTGGTTCAAGAGCATAGGTACCAAAGGCAGTAGTGGAACAATGATCTTCTCTCTTGTAGGGAAGATAAACAACACAGGCCTAGTGGAAGTCCCGATGGGAATAACCCTTCGGGATCTAATCTACAAGATAGGTGGTGGAATAAGAGGTGGTAAGAAGTTCAAAGCTGTGCAGACGGGAGGCCCATCAGGAGGCTTCATCCCAGAGAAGTATTTAGATCTGACTGTTGATTTTGACGAACTTACCAAAGTTGGCTCAATGATGGGTTCTGGAGGCATGATAGTCATGGATGAAGATACCTGCATGGTAGATGCAGCTCGCTTCTTCATCAATTTCCTCCTTGAAGAATCCTGTGGGAAATGTGTTCCCTGCCGTGAAGGACTCAGAACATTATCAAGTATTCTAGGTAGAATCTGCGAAGGAAAAGGCAAGGAGGAAGATGTGACCGCTATCAATGATATACTTGAACTGATGAGAGATGCTTCATTATGCCAGTTAGGCATTACTGCTGCTAATCCTGTCCTAACGTCGATGAGGTACTTCAAAGAAGAATGGGATCAGCATATAAATCAGAAGTTTTGTACCGCAAAAGTCTGCAAGTCTCTAACAGCATATTATATTGAACCTGAAAAATGTCAAGGATGTACACTATGTTATAAGAGCTGCCCAGTTCAGGCAATTTCGGGTGAAGCAGGGATTGTGCATGTAATAGATCAGGATAAGTGTATCAGATGCGGTGTCTGTAGTCAAGAATGTCCATTCGACTCAGTCGCGAAGTATTCTCCGCCGACTCCGCCTTCAGCTACTTATGGTGTAAAAGTAAATCGGTTAACCAAAAAATAGGGTGAAAAAGTATGAGTAAAAAAGTAACGCTAGAAATTGACGGTAAGACAGTTGAAGCTGAAGAAGAGGCGACAGTTCTTAAGGCTGCAGAGGACGCTGGAATAAAGATTCCAACTTTGTGCTATGATAAACAGATGGAGCCCTATGGGGCTTGTAGACTCTGCATCGTTGAAGTAACAAGAAATAATAGAAAGAGGACAGTGGTTTCCTGCACCTATCCTGTGGAAGAGGGAATTAAAGTTGAAACCAACAGCGACAAAATAAGGAAGCTCCGAAAGACGTTGATCGAGGAGATGATCCCTCTATCTCCTACAAGTGGTCCCCTCAATAGTCTAGCTGAGGAGTATGGTGCTGACAAGAAACGCTTCAAAGGAGAAGCTTCAGATTGTGTCCTTTGCGGATTATGCGTTCGCTACTGTGCATCAGTGAATAAGACGCCCGCTGTGACATTTGTAGGCAGAGGAACT
>JAUPKU010000050.1 GCA_030837285.1 Thermoproteota archaeon
CTACAATAGTGAACATCAGCTTTATAGAACGCTTTACGATTAGACCCACTAACAGTCCAATGATGGCTGGTAAAATGACAGGTACAATCCAAGCGATTTCAGGAGGAGTCACCATCTACTACATCACTCGCTATCTATTTTCCAGTTACAACATTTTTTCCAGTAACTAGTCTATAGACTATTACAATTAGGGCAATCACAAGCAAGATATGGATCAACGCGCCTAGGCCAGGTAGAGCAATGAATCCCACTAACCATAGTATTACGAGAATAACAACTATCGTCCAAAATAGATCCATTACTGATTCCCTACCTGAATATTTTGCTATTCTTCATATATAAAACTTCGTAGAACCATAGCGCGTGCGCTTTTTCACGGCATAGTTTTATAAATGCAATATAGTGACAATAAATAGATTATATCCAATGAAATGTCCTGAATGCAAGAAAGAATTGATAAAACCTATAAAAGAATGGGATTTAAGCCCTAAGGTCCATGTAAAGATGTACGAGTGCTGTGGAAAGAAAGTACGCGAATACGTAAAAAAGAAATAAATTTATTCATTTTTTATGTTTAAACTAATTAGCTTGTTATTTCTCTTATTTTAGTAACTAGACTAACTCACTTGTAAGTATTAGGTCATCTTGTTTTAATTGGTTATAGCGCACACTAGAAGAAATCTTCTGTGAGATTTAGTGTCTAAAAAATTGGAGGAAGTATTTGGGATTCCAGAGTATGGTAGCCCGGAGGTTAATCGTACATATGTACGATTATACCCTTCCCATTTTTTTCAGTTTCAGTCAAGATAATTTCTAGTAGCAAGGAGGTTAATGCCTAGACGCAACTGTATCGAGCGCGCTAAACGTTGTTTCTTTTCCTCATTAATGGGGTAAATCTACTCAGTTTAAAGTAGAGTAGTTTCCTGCTACTTGATTAGTAATTTATTAGGACCCTGAAGGCTCTCGATATGTTTCCTAACGTTCGCAAGATTTCAGATCTTTCCATTTTCGAGATTCTTGTTTTGGACATAGCTTTAAACATTAGATAATAGAATGATGCCCATATTATTGCCGCTTCATCAAAATCAATCTCTTTACTGAATCCAATTATAGAAAGACACTTAGTAGAAGGTATGATAGTTTTCGCAAGACTGTCGTTGACAGCATAGCAAGCGGCGACCTCCTCACAAGATATGGCCTTAACAATGATTTACCGCCTGAAGTGATTGAGGAGCTCCGAGAGGAATACCGGAAGGCAGAGCAGTTTCTGACAACACTTCCGACTACAAAAGAGGAGAAGAAGATTGAGAACCTCGAGGCTGTTAACAGTATTTTGACTGAAAAGGTAGTTGAATTGTTCGAGAAAACCAGGCTTGTAGAGGAGAAGACAGTTGAGGTTGAACGGTTGAAGCTGCAGATGGGTGATATGCAGGAAATGATGGACAAAATGCAGAAGCTGCTGGGACTGGTTGCTAATCAGAAGAAACTATAAGACGCGCTTTTCTAGCCTCGAGAAGAAGACTGAAGTCATCACGCGCAACCGTCTCCATGATTAGGCCACGTAACATGGTCTCCACTGGAGCCTTAGCTTCTTGTGGTTTTTGGGATATTGATGTTCTAATCACCACTCAGAAAGGTAGACCAGTTGCCATGCTCAAGAGTTTAGACGATGATTCCCACGTTCAAACTAGATTATGCCAGTATAGAGCTATCAATAACGAGAAAGGTCGACACATTGCTAGACAATTCATCTTAAGTAAATTCTATGGTTATAAAAAAGTCTTAGAGAAACATCATCTTAGACCCCTAAGTGAAAAGTATCTTCAACTTATTGTTAGCATAGACTCTGAAGATAAAGAGACTTTTCAAAGAAAACTTATGGCAATAGAGTCCAAGTTCATTAAACAGTATTTCGAACAGATTTTCACACTATTTCCAAAGAGCATTAGACCTGAAGGAAGAATGAAATTCAAAGCTTATGATTGACTGAATAACCTCTTTAATCTCGGCTAAGAGATGTTATCTTGGAAAGTCCATAGAGCAATAATTAATGCGAAACCAGAACCATTTTTAGGTTTTGTCCATTCAATACAATACGGTAAATCCAGTTTAGTATGTGATTTCCAAGAGATATATCGTCACTTTATAGATGATTTTCTGATTCAGAGAAGAATGAAATTCAATAAAAAAGACTTTGAAAAAGACTGAAACATGGATGAAAACTAGAGCAGGGCAAAGAGTATTTCTCAGAAGCATAGAAGCTAATGAATTAGCCGATTCATTAAACCAGTTCTTTGAAAGTAATGTCAATATTCCCAGAGTCAAAGTAGGCAAAAAACAGAGCTTTAATTCTCTCATCTGTGAAGAAACATCACTATTCGCAAGATACCTAAGAAAGGAATCAGAATCATGGGTTCCAAGACTACCAGCATTGTAATCTATCTAAATACCTTTATCTCACCATAGATGAAGTAAAGCTCTAAATAGATTAATATTAACTTCAATTTATGTCAGATACCAGAAGTTATTTCTCATATCGATACGCCGTTTCAGGTTTCATCTTCACAATAATTGTTTTTCTAGTAAATTTAGATTTAATACCAATAATTCTTGGTCTAGAAACAACAAATTTATCCACAATTATAACGATAGTAACTTTTCTTTCAGGACCGTCTATCGGTTTTATCATTGCCCAATTCTGGTATGATGCTTTTGCAAGCTTCGGAATCCACCGTTTGTTTTGGATAAAAGGTATAGAAGCACTAAAGAAGACTGCAGTTCCCGAACCAAAGGTATTTGACACGGATTTGCTTTCGTCAAAAATTGATTATTGGCTATATCGTAAGAAAAAGAAAGAAGTAGATATATTTGGTAAAAGAGCTTTCGATTACTAAGGAGATATATTTGGTAAAAGAGCTTTCAATTATCTAGTTAGAAGATGGGACCTTTTTAACTCACTATGTATTACTGCTTTTTCAATCATTCTGGGACTACTTGTAGGTTATGGAACAAGAAGCTTTCTTCATTATTATTTCAAAGAAGCAATTCAGGAATCAGTTAAAAAATATTCCATGACTCCTGAACTACCGACATTATTATCTATTTATCAGTGGTTTATATGCTGATTTCTTTTGCATCGATTTCATCTTTAGCGCTAGGTGCATGGCGAGTAAGAAATGAGCATCAAAATATGATATTATATACTATTAAAAAGGAAGAGTTCTTACATCGAGGAATATTTACAGGGAAATATTTCTTGGTAGCTATCTTTTGTGTTATTTCCTCGTCATCTCTTTTTTCACTGATTTTAAATTATTTTGACCCTGTCCTCAAAGATTTGACTTTTTTCAACATTTTATTTATATTATTACTAATCGGATTATGTGGTGTCCATCTATCGATGCAATGGCAAATAGGTTTAAAGAAGAAAGATTAGCAATTGTAGTTTTACTCTCTTGTTGACTTTTACATTAGAGGCATATTTCTTAGATAAAAAATCATCCAAAATAAAAAATATTCTTATCCTGTCTTTTCTCCTTCTTCTCCATCACAAAATCAACCAATTTATAGATGAAACCCTTACAGAACTGCTTAGAACACTCTACAAAACTGCTTTGTTACCCAGAAATGAGTAACCGGGAGGGAAAATTAAAATTTAATCCTCTCACACAACTACTTATTTTTTAATTCATCTCTTCCTCTTCAGACTCATATTCACATATACTCTCTCTTCCGCACCACCTCACATCGCACACACCGCACATAGACGGAGTTAAGAAATAGAGTAGATATCGAGTATATCACACAAAAAGAGAAGATAGAGTAAGGCAAAGCGTGCGAGAACAAGTTGTACGTTTGATTTTTATTCTTCAAATAAACTCCTATTCTTCTTGTAACAATCTATAAAAACTGGCTTCTCCATTGAGGAATTGTTTGGTTTTCCGCAAATATGGCAAACACCATTCTTTTCTTGATAAGTTTTGTCTAAATACTTTTTCCATGTTTGATAATGGTCCAAACAGTAAGGAGGTACTCATCATATTCACAAGAATGGAAAGAACAATCCTTATTGACGTATACAAAGAGAATTGACTCAAACTATCTTATTCTTTTCCAAAGGAACGCCAAGATAAGTGTTGTCATGGCAAGCATTGTGAGGGCGTAGGGAAATATGAACCAAATTCCCCAGCCGCCTACTACAAAGGCAACGAAGATAGGTGAAAAGGAGCCTGCAATGGTACTTGGTAGAAATGAAAGAGAGAATGCCAGTCCACGCCCACCTCTAGGAATGAGTTTAGTTATAATGGACTGCTCAGCAGGCATCTCCATTAGACCGAAGAAGGCATAGCAAAGATATCCCGATATGGTCACTGAAAGATTAGCTGATAGCGCCACAGCCAGAAGACTGATAATCTGTAATACGAAGCTCAATGCAAGCCATTTTCGTTCTTTAATCCTATCCACTGCTATTCCACTGATGGATGACGCGAAGACACCCATAAGAGGATTCAATCCAAATATCAAAATCGCTGTTGCAGGTTCAATCCTCAACTGATCTACAAAATAGGGCGTTATGTAGGTGTTTATGGCGTTGCCACCCATGGAACGTGTTCCCATAAGGACGAAGAGTAATATGAGACTAATATTTCTCAGAATATGTAAGTCTGTTGACGACTTCTCATCCTGTCTCTTCTCAGGTCTGTCAGTGGCTTCAATCTTCAGTCTGAAAATTAGTGGCAGCATGAGGAGTGCCGGTATGCTCCATAATAGATAGACTTGCCTCCATCCAACGGTGTTCAGGAGTAGACTCAAAGTCAGCGGACCTAATGCAATACCTAAAGTGCCAGCTGAGCCGAAGAAGCCCAAGATCTTCCCCCTATTCTTGGCTGTTGCAAAATCGCCGATGACGCTAAGTGCGGGTGGGTGAATAAGAGTTGACGCGACAGAGAAGAGGCAAACGAATAATATGAGTTGCTGGGCAGAGTTGGCAAATGTCATCATGATGCCGCCAAAAGCTGAAAGAAGTAGACTCACGGAAATTAACCGCTGACGATTAATCCTGTCTGCCAAGAGTCCACTGGGAATAGTGAAAACAGCCTGAATCAACAGTGGAATTGATGCCAAAGCACCGATGGTTACCGTGTCGAGGCCTAACTCCGCTCGCAGAATTGGAATAAGAGCAATATGCATCTGGGTGAAAACGTGCTGCAGAGTATGAGATAGACATATGAGAGCATATGCGCCCCAGCGCGATTGGTAGACGTTGTAGGTTGCCATTTCTGCACTTTCGGATTATTGGATTGAAGAGAAGAGAAACCGCGTAGTATTTTAAATAATTTGTCTTCGATACGGGCATTCTATTTCATATTTTTTCAGAGTCTTCGGAGAATTGAAATAGCGCGAATGTGTGTTCCTAAATTCATTTGTTGAATGATTGTGGACTGTCCAAGCTCTTCTGAGGGTAATTTCCATGCCTTCACGTATACCA
>JAUPKU010000051.1 GCA_030837285.1 Thermoproteota archaeon
CTAATGCTCCGCTTATTCATTGGATTCCTGATAACTCGGGGGTGCCTACGAGTGCGGTTATGCCTGATGCTTCTCTTATGAATGGTGTAGCTGAAGATGACTGCAGGAAACTCAATGTAGGAGATATTATTCAATTTGAGAGGTTTGGCTTTGTCAGGATAGATGCAATGGGCGAGAATATGGTCGTGTATTACGCTCACAGATGAGAATCATGCGAGATGTGAATCAAATTACGAGTATGAATTCTAACGTCCTTTGTTCTATAAATGGAAAATAGATAAGATTCCATCCTTTTCTTGAGCATAATTTATGATATTAATTTAGAATTTGTCTTTCTTTGGGATATTAAAGGATGGAATGTTCGTTTATCATTTAAGATGTCTACAGATAACATGCCAAGTGACATTGGACAAAGAGTAAAAGAACTAAGGGAACTTGGGTTTAACGTATCAATTGAAGTCTTAGTGTCCCCTTCAAATAAGCCAGGCTTAGTTTTTAAAATCACAAGGGAAAAGTCTAAGACTCAAACTTATTTATAATGAAGTTTTTCTTATTATCATAGTAGTGTGTCTTCAATGGCATCAATCTTAGATTAGGCTGGATTTCGCCTTTATCATGTTTAAAAGGAAGATGTCATGAAAATAGTTTGAAAGTGTGGTTTACTTGTCTACGAATGCAATTGAATCAGTCTTAAAGGATAAGACAGTTATCATCCCCACTCAGGAGAATGCTGACCAGCTTCTTAGCGGAGGTTATGGTGTGGCATGCGAGAATGAATCTGGCATTGTCTTAACCTCTTATGAGGCACTTTACCTCCAATGCGAGTATAGGATAAGCGTCATGGACCATGATAATGGTGAGATACTTGATGCTCATACGTTGCTGGAAAGATTGAGAGTATCTGACTCTGAAGCTTGGACTAAGTATCTGATTTATAGGGATTTGAGAAGTCGAGGTTATGTAGTAAGGGAGGGAGTTGGTTGGGGGATCAACTTCCGTGTTTACGAGAGAGGGGCTTATGGCGAGCATGCAGCGAAGTACATAATTCAGGCGATTGTCGAGGGAGCGCCTGTACCTGTCGAAAAACTTGAAGAAACTCTTCGGCTAGCTAGGAACAACAAGAAAGAAGTGATTGTAGCTGTAATGGATAGACGAGGTGAGATTGTCTATTACTCTCTTGACCAGCTGAATCTTCATCGAGGTTAAAGTCTGTGAATAAGGCAGTTGGATTTCTTCGCCTTCTGAGACCTGTGAACTGTCTTATGATGGGCGGTGCTGTCCTCGTGGGCGAGCTAATCTCTTATAGAAACGTCTATCCGGATCTTCCTTCACTTCTAGGTTTTTTCACTTCCTTCCTTTTAACGGGCGCGTCTATGACGGCAAACGACTATTGGGATAGGCAAGTGGACAAGGTTAACGCTCCTGATCGCCCTATTCCAAGTGGTGTTATTTCAGAGAGGACAGGAATCTACTACGCTTCTCTTATGGCAGTTATTGGACTCATAACTGCGCTTCTTATTAGTTTACCATGCTTGATCATTGCTGTGGCTGCGTTGTTGGTTTCTCTAGCGTATAGTTTTAGGGGGAAAGAGGCGGGGTTAGTGGGAAATTTTATGGTGAGTACTTGTGTGGCTATTCCCCTCCTCTTCGGTGGGTTTCTCTACAAGAGTTCATTTTCGGATTTTAGCGGGTTGAGCTCACTCCTGATTTTCATTTTCATGGCGTTCTTCGCTAACACCGGAAGGGAGATAACCAAGGGAATTGCCGATATTGAAGGAGACAAGCTCAGGAATGTGAGGACTATTGCTCTACGCTGGGGAACCGGAACTGCGTCGGTTGTAGCTGTAGTTTTTTATGTTCTTGCTGTTGGGTTAAGCGTGTTTCCATGGACTGAGGGTATGGTCTCTTGGCTCTACTTACCCTTTGTTTTGGTTGCCGATGCTGGCTTTGTAGCCTCATCATTTATATTGCTTAGAGAATATTCTAAGAAGAATGCTATTAGAGTGAAGAGGATGATTCTCTTGTGGATGGCTGTTGGACTCGTAGCTTACGTCGCAGGAGGAATATGGATCCAGCCTTAACTGGAGGAGTTGAGAATGAAGTCTTTTGAGAATGTTCGTGGAATGCGAGATTTTCTTCCTGATGATTTAACTAAGAGAAAGTTCGTTGAGGGCAGAGTGAGAGATTGCTTTAGGTCTTATGGGTATGAAGAGGTTGAGACTCCTGTAATCGAGTACCTTGATCTGCTCAGCGCTCGAGCTGGAGAGGAAATAAGACACAGGATGTTCGCGTTTAAGGATTTGGGCGGACGGAACGTGGCACTGAGACCGGAGATGACGGCGTCTATTGCCAGAGTTATTGCCACTAAACTACGTCTTGAAGCGAAACCTTTGAGGATTGGTTATATTGCTAACTGTTTTAGATATGATAATCCTCAGATGGGAAGGTACAGGGAGTTCTGGCAGGCAGGTTTCGAGCTCTTTGGGTCGAGGAGTCTAGAGGCTGACGCTGAGATAATCACGGTTAACAATGACTTGATGAAGAGACTCGGTTTCTCAGACTTCTTCATCAAGATAGGTGATGTCAGAATCCTCCGAGGACTGCTGGGTTCGGAGAGAATCAACGAATCTGACCAGAGTGCGATCATGGGGCTTGTGGATAAGAGGAAGATCAAGAGCGTCATCTCCTTCCTTGAAGAAAGAAAAGTTTCCAACGACTGCCTAAAAACAGTCAAGAAGATCCTCAATCTCAAGGGAACGGATTACCAGAGGATCGTTAATGAGGCAAGGAAGATACTAACACAAAGTGAAGCATCACTGAAGGCATTAAACGATCTTGAAACAGTTATTAATCTAGCGCAACTAAGCGGGGTTGAAACGCCATTTCTCTTAGACGTAGGCTTTGCACGCGGTTTAGAATACTATACGGGAATGATTTATGAGATCTTCGTTTCTGATCTGGGTATAGCATTGGGAGGAGGAGGGCGTTATGACGGGCTTGTCGAACTCTTCGGAGGAGAGCATACACCAGCGGTTGGGTGTGCGCCCGGAATAGACAGAATCGTTCTAGCTATGGAGAAGAAGAACCTATTCCCTGCGAGCCTCGGAGCCACAGACAAAGTGCTTGTGATTCCTGTGAGTGAGGCTTTGTCTGCGAAGGCTTTGGAGATAACGGCAATTCTTAGAAGTAACGGGATATCTGCCCAGAATGAGGTCACGGGGAGAAGTATCGGTGCGGCATTATCATACGCTGATAAGAAAGGTTACTCATATACTATTATCTTCGGACCTAGAGAACTGGAGAAGAATTGCGTAACCATTAGATTCATGAAAACTAAAGAGCAGAAGGAAGTCCTCATATCAGAGATAGCAGACAATATTAAACATTCTTAGTGATCATAATAAAGAATTATCAGATGTTATCAGGGTAGTTTAGTGGATTCTTTTCCTTGTCTGTTGGCAGTAATACAGAACAAAGGTAGTAATTGTTTAGAGAGTTTTAGCTTTCTCATATTCGGTTTGTTTCTTTCGATATTCCTCAATTGTCATGTATTTCTTTGCAGGGTTTCCTTTGGCAACCCAGCCTTTGGGAATATCCTTTGTCACAACGGAAGCAGCTGCGACCATTGAATCCGCACCAACTGTAACGCCAGCTATTAGTGTGGAGTTTGCGCCAATAATCACACCGTTTTCTAGGGTTATACCTTTCATGCTTTTGCTCGGAGGATACTTGTCGTTAGTTAATATGACGTGTGGACCTATGAACACGTTATTCCCAATTTCTGAAGGATAACAAATGTACACACCAGTCTGAATGCTAACCTCTTTGCCAATGTCTACCTTCCCTTCAGGGGAAGAGGTGCTGTCTATCACAGTGTGTGTTCCGATTTTTGTTTTATCTCCTATTTTCACGCCTTCCCTAATCATCACGTTATGTCCTGTTTCGATATTATTACCTAAAGTTGCTTCTTCGTAAATCCAGGTACGACCTCTTATTATGCAGTGGTTGCCAATTGTTGCTCCTTTACTTATCTTGTCTAGCTTACTAATATCAAAAGGGGCTTGTGTAGTAGATGAGAGGCTTTTCTCGTTTTTTCCATTCTCTAAGAGAGAGACTAGTTTGCTTCTTGAAGGGTAGCCTATTACTGTGCCTAAACCAATTAGGCAGTTGTTGCCGATTATTGTCTCGCCAAGTATGGTGTTGAATCCTTCAAGCCAGAGGTTGCGTCCTCTTTTAGCTTTGGAAGATACGAAGTCTTTGGGTGTAATCTGTTCTTCCAAATTATAATCCATCCATGTTTTCGAGTATTCTATTCTCAGAGTTCAAATAAGAATTCGTTCGAGATGTGAATTTCTTCTGAAATCTGAATATGTTAATTAGCTTTCAAGTATTAAAGTGACTTAAATAGAGGGTGAATAGAATTTAAATGATTTTTATCTCGTTTTATTTTAGTATATTCGCAAATATTTATGCATATTTACAAATGGCTATTTGGGATATCTTAAAATTTTTTAAAAATTCAATCCGCTAAAATACTAACTAAGTGTCAAGTGATCTAGAGATCATAAAGTTGATCGTGACATAATGATGGCGGGCCCGTTGGGATTTGAACCCAAGACCTACAGCTTAGGAGGCTGCCGCGCTATCCATACTTCGCCCTCTCTTGCTTTTGCCTTGAAACATTTGAGGTCTGCGCCACGGGCCCCTGTGTACACAGAATCAATCTTGTCTTAATTATTAGCTTTTTGATATCCAATGACCCTGAAGAGAATGAAGAGGAAGACTAAATTACCAAATAAAAGAGGCTTCTCATTCATTCTTATTGAAATGAATTTTGTTTAAACTGTTTTACCTTTGAAACAAGACTTGTAGTAGCAGCTGAGGCTTCTGTCCTCTTTTCAATGCAGAACGGTTATATTTATCATGGTCGTATGAATTTTTAGTGAACGTAATGGATACGATAAAGGTCCCGGGAAAAGACACCAGACATAAAATCCTGATTTACGCTCTAAGCATGTGTGTCTGGTGCAAATCGACAAAGCAGTTTCTCAAGGATCTCGGCGTTGAATATGAATATATAGATGTTGATCTCTGCACGGACAAGGAGCGAGATGTAGTTAGAAAGGACATTCTGAAGAGAGGCGGAGAACTCTCTTTCCCCGTAATAATAGTAGACGAAAAGACAGTAATTAACGGTCTAGTAAAAGACAAGATTAAAGAAGCACTCAAATGATATTTAGAAAAAGTATCATACGATTTAACTAGCCTCAAAAAGATGCTATTTCTGGATTCTCATTTCCCACACGATGTCATTGCCATGTCTCTTTGAGTCCAACCTTGGTCTTGGTGAGCTTGTTCTCAACGAGATACCTATGGGCTGAAAGTGCTGCAAGGGCGCCTTGACCAACGGCTATCGAAATCTGCTTATCTTTTACATCAGTAACATCACCTGCTGCGAAAAGCCCCTTCACACTCGTAGCCTGATCCCTGTCAGTCAGAACCTCATTACAGTCATTCAACTTAACCAAATTCTTCAGAGGGCTGCTGTTAGGACTAAACCCGATCTCCAAGAAGACACCGTCAACATTCAAGTCTAACCTATCCATACCATCAACAGACTCAAGCCTTACTCCTGTCAGCTTGTCTTTCCCCAAGAATGCCTTCACATTCATCGGCGTATGGAATGTCACGTTTCTGGCCTTAGCCACCTCCTGAACTAGTGCTTCATCAGCCTTGAACTCTTTGTGCCTGTGAATCAGGTGAACTTCAGAGGCGAAGTTGAGCAGATCCCTCACCGCTGTGAAAGCAGAGTTTCCCCCACCTACAACGACCACCTTCCTATTCATGTAGAGTGGCGCGTCACAGGTAGCGCAGAACCCAATACCCTTTCCAATAAAAAGCTCCTCCCCGGGAACCCCAAGCTGGCGATACTCGTTTCCAGCAGCGTAGATTATGGAAGAGGCTCGGTATTGTGCTCCATTCTCCGTAACGACCACAAACCCATTACCATCTATCTTCACCTGTGTCACATCCTCTCCAAGTGATTCTGCAATAGCATTTCTTTCCAAATGAACGCGGAACTGCTCCACCAAATCAATACCATTAATTGTTGGAAAACCAAGGTAATTTTCAATAGTCGCGGTGTACCCAATCTGCCCACCGAGCTTCTTCGCAATCAGCGCCACGTCAAGTCCCTTCCGAGCAGAGTAAATAGCTGCTGACATAGCTGCTGGACCTCCACCGACAATAATGACCTCGTACTCATGCTTATCATCCACCCTGCTCGCTTTTCGAAGCCCTTGAACTTCGCGAATCTCCTCCTCTATCGCCCTATACCTCTCAGGATTAACAGCCTTGAGAATCTCAATATATACTGTTGCTTCAGGCAGCGCCCCCTCAAAAGAGTACACTTCATTAATCACAGTCTTGGGAACTCCAACTACATTGTACTTCTGAGTTAAGTGTGGAAACTCTGCCGTTTCAACCATGTCAGCCTGAATGTTCCCATTGACAAACGCGAACTGATGAGCAACATGAACCATTTTGGGGCAGTAGGGACAGGTCAATGTCACAAAGATCTGTATATGAACACGATCCTTGATGTCCTCTACTAGAGTCTCTAAATATTCATTCAAACCCGAATGACCAGTAGAAACCATTATAATAGCTTCAATAAGCGAAGTGAACTCGTATCCAGCGGTCAATCCGTAGAATCTGATCCCATAGTCCTTCTTCCCAATAACCATTGTTGCTGGAATTTTGTCAATTCTGTACATCGCTACTTCATTCCCATGTAGAATGAAGTCGTAGACTTTTAGCTCAATCTTATTTGAGAGCTTAACCAGCTCTTGTAAAAGTTCCAGCTGCTGCCTACATCCTGGACAGGCATCCTTCTGAGTGAAAAAGAGCAGTTTAACAGGAGATTCTAGATTTACTAAAATCTTCTGAATCTGCTCCCTCGTTTCTGCACTAATCATACCTGACATAGTCTTTCAAGAATAATATTGTCCGAGCGTTACATTAGGATTTCTCTGAAGGATATGGCACATTCGTAAAAATGCTCTAGTAATTTGCATAACATTAAACCTGATATTAGAAAATAGATTCTTATAATTTCAAATCTATTAAGAGAATAGATGTAAGTTATCATGGAGATGATAATACGCCAAAAGTTATTCATTTTGAGATTCCAGCAGAAGATACAAAACGTGCAGTAGCTTTCTATAGGAAAGCTTTTAGTTGGAAACTTGACAATTATGGAGGCGAAGAAATGGATTATTGGTTAGCAACTGCAGGTGAGGATAAAGAGCTTGGAATCAATGGTGCAATTGCTAAAAAGAATGAAATGCATCCAACGACAATCAATACTATAAGCGTATCTTCCTTCGAAGAAGCAGTGAAACAAATCAAAGAGGTAGGAGGAGAAAACTTAGGACCCAAAATGACCGTTCCGAGCGTAGGCTATATGACCTATTGTAGAGACACCGAAGGCAATATCTTTGGAATTATGCAAATGTACCCTCAAGCAAAGTAAAAACGTATTCAGCTGGTTTTTGAGGATAACCAAGTCTAAAACATAATAAATTTTAAATCCCAAACCTATTTTTTCATGTGCATGATATTAGTTTTAGGATATTCTTCTCTATCTATTATTTGTCCAGAGCCTGTGTTTCTTATTCCTAAAGTATATACGTTATCAAATTAAAAATTAGTCTCCTTCTTTAGGAGTATTAGTTGTCAGGTTTTCTTCGTCCCCTTCTTGTCTTTTGGGGAATAGGCCTGTCCTCTTCACCTAGGACCAGACAAACAGGGTCGTAACAATTGTGGAGATTAAGATGAGTGTTATATACCAGCTCATATCGGAAGGACTGAATTGGAAGATATTAGTTTGAGAAAGCACTGTAGATATGGTATTTGGCACGACAAATCCAGCACCGATGATTGGTAGAAGCCCTCCAAGAAGCGTGATCTTGTTGTTAACAATCGATAAGCGGTTGTTTTGAGATGTTAGTTAATTGTTGTATCCCTGTAAAGTATTATTCTTTTCTGAGAGCAAATTATTTTTATCTTGAAGTTTATTATTGTAGATTGATTGGAGAAAGTCGAGTCCAGATGTCAGAACATCTGAGAGGTTTTCAGTAATCCCAATTTGGTCATGTACTTCTCGTATCACTAGGTTTAGTTTATCGATGACCTGAGCCTCGTCGGAGATCAGAGTAGCATCACTGTCAGAGATCGAAGTGAGCGTGTCTAAAGTTTCCAAAGACCTGATAGATACGTGATTAATGCATGTTTCATCTCTATGATTTTTTCTCCAAAATCTGTTCGAAAGGGGGTATCACTTTTGAAATTTCGTGTTAAGTCTCCACTACTCTCATCAATCTCTTGCAGTTGTTCGAAATTCCTTTTATTGTTTTCATCTATGATTCGAATCAGTATAAGTGAAAGCCAATCGATTGGTTGCAGGTTTTTTGGAAGTTTCTTAAAAAATGTTTTAGCATACCTGTGTAGATTGTGAAAAATATGAATATCTCGATTACGTACTGTTAGTACAAGACCTCTTTTAAGAAATATCATCAGCGGTTTTATTGTAATGTTAAAATCCTCGGTACGAATGACTGGGAAGAGCAAACCCATCTCAGTGTCCAAGTCTTCGTAACCGCCTTGAAAGTGTCTTCCATCAGTCGATCCTGCAAATAATTGCTTTCCCAATCCATGTGAAAAACCAAATTTGTCTGCGATTTCTATAATTTCTTTCGGAATATTATCCACTTTAATGTCTGCCCATGTGATAGATGACTGTTCTAGTAAAGGTAAAAAGTCTTCATAGGAATTGGAATGTTGACTTTGAGTACCTCTTTCTGAAAGAGAGATGCAAAAAACTAAGGTTTTGATCTTCGGATAGAGAATCAATCTTATCATGCGATTTAGCCATGTCTCTTCCTCACAAAATAATATGCACGCTTTCCTTTGAATTAATGAATTAAATAAGGAGTTCCTAAGTGATGAGTCACATATTCCAGAGAAATTTCTATCTCACATCTCTTAGCTGTTTCTCTGCTTCGGTGTCTTTCCAAATCTCTAGTCATGTTCTCATTGATTTTTAAAACTCTTAGGCAGGAGGGAGAAATTTATATCAGCGATTTTAAATTAGATCTAAATCACAAACGCTGAATTAACCAGCTATGTAGAAATTAGCACCTCAAAAGAGTATTTTCACCGATGAGGATATATTAAATCTTGATCAGCTGAACTCTTTCTTGATGACTGCAATGTCAACAAAAGAAATAAAGCAGTTTAATCTATATTTAAGTCATTGAAAAAGGAAAAAGCAACAGCTATGGCAGTAATCGAAAAAACCAATGCTCCTGATGTTGTCTACCACTTGCATTATTAGAGAAACATAGGATTATAAAAATTAAAAAAGTTTATGAGCGGGTTCTTTGACGCGGTTTCTGACATTCACTTAACCATTGAAGGTATTATTACTGAAGGTGATAAGATTGCGGTCCGCTATACCCTAACAGGCGCAAACAAAGGCAATTTCAATGGTTTTCCTCCTACTAATGAGAAATTAACTATTTAGTCACTTGAGATCGATAGTATTGCCAATGGCAAATTTGTGGAAGGCAAGGTAAGATTTAATGCTTAGTCTTTATGCAACAACTCGGCATCATACCCTCACATAAAAAAACATATTTTTTCCTTCTTCTTATCTTTTTTTCACTTAGCATTCATTGGACACGTTACAGGCTAGTCTTCAGGTAATCAATTTCATGAATATGAGTATTACTTTTGTATATTCTCAGTACAGAATCCTAATTCATAAAACATTCTAACATGTCAGTACTTCAATAAAATGAGATTAAAAACTGGCTTTGAAACGCAGATCAGTTGATTCACCATGAACCCAAGAATACATGGAAAATTGAAGGTTCTTAAAACAGTTGGGTCAGGTGTTGCTGCGGCAAGTATTCTTTGGGTTTTAATCAACTTGGTTTCAATCTGGTTTTGCGGGTCAATAATTATAGGTGAGCCGAATAGTTCGGTTCTAATTAGCGAAATCTCTCTTGTCACCCTTGGTCTATTCTGTTTTCTTGCAGATTTACGATCAAGAATCTCTTCTTGAAAATAATGAATAGCGCGTATTCATAAGAGACTCAATAGGCTTTCTAAGCCAGGAAATAGCAATTACTACTATATGGGTTACTGCAATTATCAGAAGGTAAAACCAGAGAAGAGACGTAGTTGACGGAGAAAACTTGCGTCTACGATGGTTTTTATGCCTGTTTTGATCTCACCAAAGTCTGTTCAGATAACAGTTGTATCCCCTTAAATTATTTATTGTAATATTA
>JAUPKU010000052.1 GCA_030837285.1 Thermoproteota archaeon
CTTACCTTGTCCAAACATACAAGAACGAACTGTAGCAGAAGCAAGGATATTGTTTGAGAAGTAAACCTTAAGATTATCAATCTCTCCCATAAATCCACCTGTTACAACCTTATCTCCAAGATCTGTAGAACGAAGAAGTTCTGGAGCTTTCGCAAGGAGACGCTTCTCTTTAGGAGAGAACATAACCCAACGATCATTATCAGGAACACCTGTTGCATTTCCGAGTGAATCTGGAGCTGTATCAAGTTTTTCTGTAATAGCCGTACAAATATCATAGATATTAGACTTAGAAGCCTTGATAGAGTTTACACCACCTCCATTAGAAGCAGTTTCAAGATCTCCATCAGTTACTATAAGTCCGTAGTTAACTACTTGGCTCATAATCTCAGTATCATAGAGTTTAGCAGCCTGCTCTACGGCATTTCGCATAATCTCTGAATCTGGATTGATATTGAGTTCTTTGTAGTCAAGATCTGAGATAGGTACTGCGAATCCTTTGAGAACTGAGAGTTGGAATGTCTCATCAGTTTCAACGAGTTCTGTGAGTGGGATTTCTGCGTAAGAAGAAGGAAGTGTAGAAAACTGTACTTTTGCAAGTCGTTTTACGTGTACAATCTTATTACCGTCAAAATCTCCCTCGAATTGTGTGTTGGCAATATACTTACCAACAAAAGCCTGACGAAGTTGTCCGCCATATACTGACGAAAACTTATCACTTTTTGAGAATGTGTTCATTTGTGAAAATGTTTAGTGTTAAATTTGGTTTAACACATTTTCGATGATTATTTTAGATCTATGAATCCTTTTGATTTCATTGATTTTGCGTCATACGCATCTCTTTGAGAATCTGATAGGTTATCGTATTGTGCTACTGATATTGGAGAGAATCAAGTAGAACTTGCTCTATTTCCTTCAACAGCAGACTTAGAATATACCTTTCTATTTTCTTCTATTTCAGCATCTCAAGATAAAAGCTCAAATGCTTTTTGTCTATCGACCTTTCATTTAGAAGCGGTTATCATAGCTTCAATTTCGTCACGGAGTTCTTTTGCCTGAGCATTGCTCTTGTAAAAGTCTCGTCTTTCTGCCCATATTTCATATTCGGCTTCTGACACTGGCATTTTTTCAGCAGTTTCAGGAGCTTTCTTAATCTTTTCCATAGAAGCAATCTTTTTGTTTGCCTTTTGGAGAGATTCAGAATCCTTCTTCCACTTCATAGCCTGCTCGTAACTAATTTCATCATCAGAGGTTGTGTTATCCTCTTCGACATCTTCGATTTCAGTTGCAACATCCATCTCAATATCCCCATCATTTTCTGTTTCTAACATAACAGTAAAAAAGTTAAAAAATAATATTTGAAAGGATTATTAAACCTTAAAATCAATTTTGATAAGATTGATAAACTCTGAATGTAGTATAATGAGAATCATTCTCAAATCAAGTTTATTATACTACACATCAGAACCTATAATTTTGTTTTGTTTTTGTTTATTTCAGATGATGATATTTTGTTTCTTGGTATTCCTATTAACTCTTGGTAATACTTAGCTCTATCAGCACTTTCTCGATCAATTTCATCAGTATGAATAGATGCTATTGCTTTTCTTTCATATCTTATGATCTCGTTTTTGATATAGGCTTCAAAAGCTAGGTATTCTTCGTTAGATAATAGCTTTTTAAATTGTGACGTTTCCATTACATTGATTGGTTAGTTGGTACTTGTGATTGTCATTGTAACATATTAGAAGTCATCATTGATCCGTTAGCACTTGCCATAGATTGTTCAGCTCCAACTTGTCCTGATACTCAATTCATTTGCTGTTCTCATAGTCTTATTGCCTCATAGCGGGCTTTTAGAGCTTTATCCTTAAGATCACTAGGATCAGCAGTTATTAAGTAGTTAATGTATACTTGGTGGTCATCATCCATAGAGTCAATTACCGCTCATTCTTCCATTCCTTCATTTACCATTGAGAGCTTAATTTCTGCTCCTATTTCGTCTCCTGTCTTGCTAATAAGTTCAGCAATCTGATTATCAGAGAAATCAGCAAGCTCAGCCCACATTCTATAGTATTTGCGTTTTTCCCCTTCACTCTTAGCTCCTGCAATCAGTCATTGTAAGATAACTGCTTTTTCTGCCTTGTTGCTCTTATCCTTAGATAATGCACCAGATCATTGAATATCGAGTGAGAGTATTTCTTTACCTACAAATTCATCTTTCTTGAATACAAAGAACTCTTTAGTTACTCATTCACTAATATTTATATCCTTAGTTTCTGCACTCTTCATATTAGCAAGATATGGTCGATACCAAAGATACTTCATTTTAAACTCTTCGCCCCAAAGCATAATGTTTCCTTCTAATTCAAATTGCTTATTAGCATTCATTTGTGCCATCTCTTGTTCTCCGAGTGTCTTATTGGAGTCAGAGAGTACACCTTGTTGTGTAGATTCTGCTCCGAGTGCCTCTGTTCCGTTTCGTTTAAGAAGTGCAATCATCTCACTTGGTATTCAATTTGTTTGTTCTCGTGGTATTTCAAGAAGAATATCAGATAGGTTTTTAGCTGAATCCTTAACAGGTATATCTTTACCTTCAATTGTAGGAGTATTGAGAGAATCAGGGTCTTCAAGGTCTCCAGCTCTAACAAGACGATCTCCACCGAAAGTATTACGATATGCCATTGCAAGATACAAGTTGTACATTCGAGAGAGAATGCTTTGAGTATCTGAGAGAATATCAACAAGAGAAATACCAAGAGGGAATCCACTTAGATAAATAGCATACTGTAGCATTACAGGGAAAACAACAAGTGATTCATCTGCTTTTTCTTCTTTTGTTACTGGTTTAAGGTATTTGAGGTCGTGTATTGCTGTTCTGTCTCCGTTAGTTACTGCAATATACTTCTTCCCATCACGAATGAACATATGAGCATAAGTCTCATATTCACGATTCGGAGTATCATCTTCAAGGGCTGATGTTTTTCCTGTTGCATCGTCCTTAGCACTTTCATTAACTGTAACAGTTCTTGGAGTAGCTTTATCAATATTAGCATATCCTAGCTTTTCCATTTGATACTTCTGTAGATATACCTCAGTAAATCCGCACCATCTATGATCTTCAATAGTTGGTCAACCTTGTGGATCAGGAATCCAAGAGAGAGGGTCAATATTTTTAATCGTAGGACAAATTGTAGTGAGATTGAAAGGTCAATTCATTTGAATACCTACACCGATTTTATCAATGTTTTCATAAGTGAGGTAATCTGTTTTGTCCAGATTCATTTCCTTTCTATCAAACTTCCATACTCTATTAGCGTTCTTGGCTCGTTCTGTATCTCCTGTTCTTCGTC
>JAUPKU010000053.1 GCA_030837285.1 Thermoproteota archaeon
AGATGGCATGGGATGATGGTGTTCTAATTGAACCTTTCACTATAGCTTTTGCTGCTGTTTACGACTTCTCAAGCTTTCGTGTTGGAAAGACTGCCGCTGTTCTAGGACCTGGTCCTATAGGCCTCTTAACACTTGCAGCTTTAAAGCTTTCAACACCATCCTTAACGATTGTGACAGGTACAAGCGCGGATGTCTCGCCACGCTTAGAGATTGCCAAGAAGTTTGGTGCTGACGTTACTATCAATGTGAATGAAGAGGATCCTGTGAAGAAAGTTCTAGAACTGACGGGAGGACACGGGGTCGAATACGTCTTTGAAGCAGCGGGAGTGCCACTCTTATCTCAGGGATTAAGGATGCTGGCAAAAGAAGGAGAATACACTGCTATTGGTCACGCTCATGGCCGACCCATAAAAATAGAGTCAAGCGATTATATGCTTCTTCAGAGCAAGTGGGCGAAGATCAACGGAATGGTCCTAGAAAAAGCTAGTGTCTGGTTCACGGTTATAGATCTCTTGTCAAAGCATAAAATGGATTTGAAACCAGTCATTACACACCGATTATCACTGGAGAATGCACCAGAAGGCTTTGAACTAATGCAGAGCCAGAAGAGTGCTAAGATAATGATAGAAATCTAAAATGGACATAATACATCAATCAAATTGTATAATCGAAGTAAACAAACAAATCGGATTTTTAATGAGGCATTCTTAAAAAATCTTGGACGAATATATTCGTGTTTATAATAAAAAATATGGGAATTAGATGTGATGACTATGGTGATTATAACAGGCCATAGAGGAGCAGGCTTCCTTGAGCCTGAGAATACTATCCGAGCTATGCAAAGGGCAATACAGTTAGGTGTTGACCAGATAGAGATAGATGCCCATCTGACTAAAGACAAGAAGATTGCTGTAATTCACGATTCCAGTTTAGACAGGACGACGAACGGTCATGGATTTGTTGGCAATTACACTTTGGATGAATTGAAGCAATTAGACGCAGGTAAGGGAGAGAAAATCCCAACACTACAAGAAATCATCGATGTTGTTAGAGGTAAGGTGACACTTCAAATAGAATTAAAAGAATTAAATGTAACGGATCAGGTTGTAAAAGAAGTTATAGAGAATAAACTATCTGAAGATGTTGTAGTATCTTCATTTTGGCATCAAGCCGTCAGAAGAGTGAAGGAAATTAACTCCAAAGTTAAGACAGGAGTCCTATTCACATGTTCTCCTATAGATGTTGTTCAGCTTGCTAGAAATGCGAAAGCAGATGCTATTCACCCAAATGTAAATTATGTTAATGCGGTTATGGTTGATGAGGCACACAGAGAAGGCTTGACAGTGAGAGCATGGAACGCTGATGATGAAAAACTAATGATAAAAATACTACAAATGAATGTTGACGCCTTAGGTAGTAACCGACCGGACCTCCTTCTCAAACTATTGAAAACCACTTAAAAGGCGAATTCTTCACTTTCCTATGATGATTAATTTGAGCTTAAAATAAGAGAAAATATACTCAATATAAGGAGGAGATTCAATTTGACAATAAAGTTAGAAGGAATCATACCACCTCATATTACGCCCTTTAAGAAGAATGGTGACATTGATGAAGCCGCTCTGAAAAAACTCGTCAACTTCTGGCTAGATGATGGAGTCGATGGTCTAGTTTCGTGTGGAAGCAACGGAGAAGCACCTTCTATGAGTAGAGATGAAAGAAGAAGAGTGATTGATATTGTCATTAATGAGGTTAATGATAAAGTGCCTGTTATAGCCGGCACAGGCGCTCCAAGCACCGGAGAAACAATAGACCTCACTAGAGATGCGAAAGATATTGGAGCTGATGCTGCTCTAATAGTAACACCCTATTTCTACAGACCTAACAGCGAAGAATTGATAGAGCATTATAGATCAGTAATAAAGGCTGTAGACATTCCAATCATATTATACAATGTTCCTAAGTTCACAGGGTATAATCTGGAAGCTGACGTTGTAATTAAACTTGCAAAAGAGTACAGTCAAATAATTGGAGTAAAGGATTCAGGAGGCTCAATTGGACAGATATCCGAAATAATACGACAAGTAGGTAAGAAGATATCTGTTCTAGCTGGATCAGGAGACGTCGTCTTAGCCAATCTCATGATGGGTGGAAAAGGCGGAATCCTAGGTATTGCAAATGTTGCTCCCCGCCTCTGCTCGGATATCTTTGATTATTTCAAGAAAGGCGATTCTGAGAAAGCTAAAGAAGCACAGATGAAGGCTTTATTCTTAAACGATCTTCTCATAAAGAAGTATAATCAACTCAGCAGCATCAAAGAGGCTATGAATCAGTTGGGGCAACCAGCGGGTTATCCTCGCCTCCCATCTTTACCCTTGAAAGAAGAAGCTAAGCAGAATATACAAAAAGCATTACATGACCTTAACTTAAAGAAGTCTTAGAAGATTAAAAAATGGTAAAAGAAATTTAACCTTGGTGAAGATGAAGACAAGTCATAGTTTGCTAGTTTTCTATTATTTTCTTTCCTTTCTGTCTGACTAGTTCTTCGAAAGCCTTTAGTGTTTCATCATATTTCCTCTTGCAGTCTTCTTCATCGCCGCTGAATGTGATAATCTCCACAGGCAATCCTACGTTAGGGACGTACTCCCCCACGAGTGACTTTATGTATACCCCCGGCATAGTCTTCAACACTTGACTAATCAGAGGAGCGATCTCGGCCTCAACCATTGTTACAGTAAGCCTTTTGGCCAGACTGCAGAGGTGAGTGGCGTTCTTTACTTCCTTCTCTAAATATGTTGAGAAACAGCCTTGGACTTCTCTGGGTGGACCTGGCATAATGAAAATTGCTGTTTCACCCGTCCTAATGATAGTTAGAGGGGCTGCGCCAACGGGATTGAGTAGACATTCTGCCCCTTCAAGAGTCGAAGCCATTTTAATATGGCCTGGCAAGAGCTGAGAGATATGCATCTTCCTTCTTTCAGCTAGAGTATTCAACGCTCTTTGGTCGATAATTATCCTACGCCCTGTAAACTTAGATAATCCCTCGATAGTCCTATCGTCTTCAGTGGGACCCAGACCTCCAGTTATGAAGATGAAATAGGGCTTACGACTTGTTATTTCTTCGAGGACGGAGCATATCTCGTCTATATCATCCCGAATGCAGGTTATCCTATGAACAAATCCTCCTAACCTCGTGATCTGATCTGCCAGCCAGAAGGAATTAGTGTCATAGACTCTGCCATAACATAATTCGTCTCCAACCGCAAGAACCTCAGCTTGAACCGTCAAACTTCTCGCATCTCCCCTTAATCCCTTAAGAAATTGAGGAATCAATTTTGGAT
>JAUPKU010000054.1 GCA_030837285.1 Thermoproteota archaeon
GATCTATTTTAGCCTTGGTCTTACTTTTGAATCATACAGACCTTCTCTGAGCTAGCACGCGCGCTTTCTAATCTAAGAGACCTTATTCCAAGATATTAATTCTCGTTCTTTACAAAGTTGGACAAGAAGATAGTATTTGAGTGTTCTAGGTCAAATAACTTAACAGTACCCGCGTTCATTGAGCTTATTATCCCATCTATCTGAGGAGTAATAGTTGGATAACCACTTATACCTAATAATGATGTTGTATCGGCAGCGTTTATTTTAATTGTTATGCCTACGAAACCAAATAAGAGGGTGAGCAACAGACTTGTTAAAGCTATCGCCCGCATTGCTCTTATCATTTTTGCACCGTTTCGAATATTGTTTCACTGAATTTCTTTTCTGCTCAACGATAAAGTGCTTACGAATTTGCGTTCCAGTTTGCCCATCCTCATTCTAAGACAGGTATATTCAAAACGGATTCATGCTCCTTTCTGGTACTTCCACCCTCTTCCAGCCTAGTATGCGTCATTTAAGGCTTTTAGATGGAATGGGGTAATTGATTCAGTGTTTTTCTGGGTTTTTTGTTATTAGTTTTTTTTGGAGTTTCCGAGGTTTTAGGATTTTAGAAGGGCTCATTCTCCATGTTTATTATGTGTTTTTTTTGGTGTGTGCTCGTGTTGTTTCATTAGTTTTTCTGAGAAACGATTATGTGCTTCTTTTTAGTTCTTTCTGAACTGTTTTATGGAAAAGGTTTCTTTACTTTTTTTGCATAAGTTAGATAAATGGCGTAGAGTGTTTCTATTCTTGTTGATATTTCATGAGATGATTATGGCGAGCTCGCCACAGTATGGTTTAGTAGTAGTGTGATGGAGGAGCATTAATTGGAAACTGGAGATTCTGCTTCAATCTCCAATCAGGAGGGAAAAACTGTAGCCTACTTTAGACGAGAGATCCGAAAGGAGTGGAACGAGCTCTGGAATCAGAGAATAGAGGATAAGCAGATTGCTGAGGATGTGGCTAGGAAAGATTACAATCTACTCTTCATAGAGACTGGGACAGTGATAAGGGCGACTAGGAATTTTAAACCTCTTGATCTCGAAGAGATTATCGACGCGAATGAGAAGCTTCTTGGCGTGAGCTTAAAATCTCCCACCTCTGGAGAAGGAGGGGGTTATCGAAAGTTCGCTAAAGAAACATTGTCCAAGCAACCACATGTTGGAAGATTGCATTCACGAAAACGTGAAATACTCGAAAAAAAGAAGAATGATCCTCCCAAGAATACAGGTAGAGGATGGCTTCACAGCCACTAAACTACACTTCTACACTTAAAATAGAGACTTTTGGGATTTACGGTTACTAGATTATGGCGGATATGGTGAAATTGAGCAAACATAGAGTGGAAAAGGATATAATCGCAGATATACTCTCTATAGTTAAGCAGAAGCCTAAGAAGACGCATATAATGTATAAGGCGAATCTGAGTTACACGCTCCTAAGCAAGTATCTGGATAAGTTAGAACTTGCCAAACTTATTAGATACAGTGAGATTGACACGGTTTATGAGTTGACGGAGAGAGGTTCAGCTTATTTAGACATATATGCAGAGTATGAACGTCTGAAAAACCAGCTGGAGAGTAATAAATCAACACTTTACAAGAAAGAAGCAAACTTGATTGAAATGATTGGTTCAGATAACCATACATGACTTATTGAACCTGTTTTCATTTCTCTGTGAGATTTTTTAAAAAATTATGGTGAAAAATATGGAAAATATTAGTGAAAATTCAGTAAAAGGGGTAATCCTTGCTGGTGGGGAAGGAAAGAGGCTAAGACCCCTATCGTACTATATTCAGAAGTGTATGGTTCCTATTGGTCATATGCAAAAGCCTCTTTTGGAGTATATTGTCCGCCTATTAAAATATCATGGCGTGAAGAGGCTAGACATGCTTGTGGGGTATAAGAATGAGCAGATATCCAATTACTTCGATAGTGGAAACCGGTTCGACGTGGAGATATCTTATGTTCTGGACGACAGTAAGCTAGTTGGTACTGGAGGCTCACTACTTAATTGGTATCGGAAGGGAAAAGAGGATTTTGAAGGGGATCTTCTCGTCTACTATGGAGATATCATTTCTGATATCAATCTGAGCGAGATGCTAAAGCAGCACTGCGAAAACAGGGCGATGGCAACTTTAGCATTGAGTAAGGGGTATCAAGTTAGCGTTGGAGTTGCAGAGGTTAATGGAGTAGAAGTGAGTGGATGGGTAGAGAAGCCTACTCTGGGAATTGACGTGGGAATTGGAATCCTAGCTCTCAAAACCTCCGCTCTACCTGAGCTGGAGTTACTTAGCAAAAGCAATCCTGAATTGGATATCATGAGCCATCTTGTTCCACATCTTATAAAGAAGGGAGAGCGGGTTCAAGCTTACCTAACGGACGCCTTCTGGTACGATGTTGGCTCAGCGGAGAAATATGAGAAGCTCGATAATGGAGTCATAGAGAAGCGCCTCGGACGCCTAGTAACCTAACATCTCTTCTTTGATGTCTCTATTGTTGTAGGTTCATAGTTACACATCTTTTTTAGATATAATCTCTACATTCCAGTGTGTTGGAAGTGAGGAATTCTAGTATTCTTTTTCAGTCTTTTTCATTAATCAAGTAATTTGGCTCTAGATGCTATAGTTCAGAGAATTTGCTGACATTAAACTTGTTCCCATGGTTGACTAGTAGATGATAATGAAAAAATCAACACGCTGTAAACAGCAGAAAACTCAATAGAGCATCTTAGAAAACAATAGAGGTGCATTGCAAAAATTCACTATGAATAACACTCCGTTTCAATACCAGTTCATGATAATTCGAATCCGTTTCAGCCTTTTCTCCACCCTAAAAAACCCCTGAACCAAAGAAAAAAGCCCGAAAACACAAAATCAACCCCCCACCATCCAAAACAAGAAAGCCTCTGCGAGAGAAGCAGACTAACTATCGATCTGACTTAGTCAGAAAAGAAGAATGCGAACAATACAGATATATCAGGCCCTTAGCCAACAAGAAGAAGAAACAATTCAAACCAACAATTGTTAAAACGGAGATCACAATGTACGCCGTCGGACACCTAGCTCTAGCATACCTGACCGGAAAAGCTGCCACAAATACTTTCAAGGTGAGAATGGAGATTCCCCTAGTACTCGCACTCAGCGTCCTACCAGACATCGACTTCCTACTCACAGGAGTTCAACACCGAGGACCAACCCACTCCATAATAATCCTAGCACTACCCCTCATAGCACTCGCAATCTACAAGAGGAAGACATCAATACCTTATATCGCAGCCATACTCCAGCACCTAGCTTCAGACATACTAAACGCAAGTGGCATACAGCTGCTCTGGCCCTTAAGCGCGAAATTCTATGGAGTAGCCATCACCGCTTCAGTAGACATCTCAGCCGAATGGGCGCTCTTCCTAGCATCCACCATAGTACTAGCGAAGACAGGAGATCTAAAAGCCCTCATCACAGGCTCCGGCTGGGAGAACCTTGCCCTGCTCATCCCCATCAACAGCATCTTCTCACCACTATTCCTCCACATTCCAATCATTATCACCACACTCCTCTACATACCTCACATCATACTCTTAAGTATCCTTATACTACCTTTTCTAAACACAATATTGAAGAAAACCCATTCTCTAAAGAGTGGCAACAGCCCATCTGCGATCCCAAAGAACCCAAAAACACAACAATAAAAGACAACCAATCCACATGAAAAACCAATCCTTATCCTCAAACCTAATGAACCAGACTTTCCAAAAACATATAAGTCTGTAACCAACAAATTTCTAACCCTAATGAAACCCGAGAAACGGCAGCACTTCTTCCAAAGAAGCAGACTAGAAATCATCGCCAGCCTACTATACAGTGCATACGATGGTTCAAGGAAGACTAGACTAATCTACAAGTGCAATCTCAGCCTATCCCAGTTCAACAAGTACACCGATTTTCTAATCCAAGGTGGACTCCTAAACAAAGAAGTTGACGGAAAAGGCATCGAATCCTTCCACGTAACAGAGAAGGGAAAAGCCTTCATAAAAGACTATGAGAAGATCATGAAGAACCTGGAGAAAATGCAAATATAAAAAATCAAAATTTGTGCTCGTTAATCAGAAGCCCTAGTTTAAGAAGAGGCTCGAAACTGAGTCTAGAACCCTAACTTTATGCCTAATCGAATCAGACTCCAAAAAATACTTCTCCAAGAAACTTAGAATCTCTCTTGTCCTCTCTTGTCCCAAATCGAATTTCGCCAGAATCTTTTCTAACTCAGATGACTCGGTCCACTCCGTAGAAATCCTCTTTAGGCACAAGTAACCAAGGATATCATCGATAATCATAGTTATTCAAAAGTGAAGATGTACTAAGCATATAAATATCTTGAGATAAATCTCTCTGTATTTTCACATCTGTTCTTCTATATGATATACTGCTATTTTCGATGAAAAACTATATGCAATTATAACATATATAGACTATCAATGCAAATGTTCCCCTCCCATTTTCTTAAAAATAATACCCTGATATAGTTGCAGGTGTCCCTTAGCATTTTAATAAGAGAACATGTCAAAAGACAATTGGAATAATCGGAAAGGATGATAACCAAGATTGACTAACTCCTCGAGTATCTAACTATAGATGGTGAACCACACCCCATAAAGGAAATCTCGACGGCAATATACATTCCTGCCAAATTGTGCGATTACATATCAGGTATCCTTGAAAAACACAACTTCGTCCAAAATAAAGATGGAAATCTAATGATAGACTCTAAATTAAGAGGAATTATCATAAATCTTTCCAACAAACCCCTTTGCATTCCCATTCTAAGTAGAAACAACATAGCATACACATAATCTCATAACATACTCTAGCTAGTAGTACCTTTTAGGAGAAACTTGAAATTCTAAGAAATAGATCCCTCAGAGCGCGAAAGTCGGAATGGAAGTGATCTTCGCGGAGATTCTTGGATGCTTCGCTGGTCTAATCTGGTTTCCCATGGAGAATCAAGGCCGTCTTCTTCCATCAAGTATTGTATTTTCTTAAAATCTTTTATGA
>JAUPKU010000055.1 GCA_030837285.1 Thermoproteota archaeon
AATCAAAGAGACAGGCAAACCAAGTAATGGGACCGATGTTGAAGGTGGGTTGCAGTCTTCGCATAGGATGGTTGAGGTTTTGAAGTACCTTGATTTCAGAATTGTTATTGCCGCGTTTTCTGGTTTTTCAACTTTAGTTGCAGTGGTGGCTAGGACTCTTCTTGTGCCATTGTTCGGGAATACTCTGTTTTTGTCTGCAACAGAAACTGGGTTAATACTGAGTTCTAGCACGATCTTGCAAATTATAGTGGATATGCCTGGCGTGATGATAGTTGATAGGTATGGGAGAAAATTGAGTATAACATTGAGTTTAATTCTGTTTGCGTTGTCGTATGCTCTTATTCCGTTTTCAACTGATTTTATGAGTCTTCTTTTTCTTGTGGCTCTTCAGGGTGTAGCGGGCGGTATTGGGGGGGGTGCTAGTATGGCGCTTGGAGCGGATCTTGCGCCGCCTCATCTGCGTGGAGCATTTCTCGGATTTTGGACGACGGTGGGTGACTTGGGCGCTGCTGTTGGACCTATATTGTGTGGTGTTCTGGCTGACATTTATGGTCTATCAGGCTCATTCTATGGAACGGCGATTCTAATAGCAGCAGGCGGAATAACGACTCAACTATTTGTTAAAGAAACTCTAAAGCGATAGAGAGAAAATAAAATTTATTTTTTTTCTTCTTTACATATTTGTCTCTATTCTATTTCTGTCTATCTCTATTCTCGCGAATTTAATGAGGCTCTATCTACTTGATGTGTGTGAATCCTTTGGTGTGTCCATTAGAATTTGAACCTCTCTCAATTTGATTACATGCTACAGTCACTTTCTCTGTTTTGTTATACAAAAAATACCCTTAAGGTAATTTGCCTTATAAGCAAAATACATAATGGGTAATTCATCAAAAAACAGGCAACCAAGCGGGAATATAGCGCGCGCTTCCTTAGTAGCCTAGTTCTTCAAACGTTAGAAGTACTTCGCTTTTTGATACTGGAATTTTTGATTGCCATTTGTCGCCATATTTTTTCATTCCTGTTTTAAAAGCTTCTAAGGCTTTATCAAAACTTTTTGTCTCGTAAAGCAGTGCAAAATTCCATTCACTAGTTGGTATGAATACACCTCTGAAGCTAATTCCCTCCATATCTTTGAAGACACTTGCGGTCATCTTAATGTATTCTTTTAGTTCTTCTGATGTTCCAGTCCAATTGAAATAATATAGGGTTAACAATTTTTTCTCTCCTCTTTCATGAGAGGGAAGCAGATACATTAGGTAGTCTGAGGTAATTACCCTAAACAGTACCCTCGTACTTGCTTTGTCCTCATCTCTTGATGATGAGAATATGCATTCTTAAAAGTGTGTGATTGCAACGCAACAACAACACGAGTACATATAATGTATAGCACACATTAACTTGCTTGCGCTTCTTCTAATTATTTCATCAAACGTATTTGCTTTCTGCCATATGCCCATGTTGACTTTTACCAAAGTAGTATCCCTTAGGCAAAAATCATCATGAAGAAAAAGAAGAAAAAACACTAGATTATTCTAACCAAACGGGTTTCGCATGAGAGTGAAAATTAAGTTTTAATTCTTCGATAATACATTGCATATGATTTTGAATATGTTCGATAAAATCATTTTTTTCTTGAAGAACCAGAAGAAGACCTTCAGGATAATCATTCTCAGAGATTTTTCACTATTAGCTTCAGGAAGACGTTCACAGGTCCGTAGTGAAGTTGGAGGCTATGAATCGTTATTTTTGAAACGTCTGGGTGCCTCTCCCCTCGAAATTGGTTTAGTGAATAGTTTCCTGTCCCTGACTAGCATTTTATTCTCGGTTCCTGCGGGGTGGCTTACAGATCGCATTAAGAATATGAAAAAACTGTATATAGCCAGTTTAGGCGCCGGTTTACTCAATTACCTTGCAATGGCTATGGCGACTAATTGGCTGGTTTTTTCCATCGTTAGTGTATGGCGAACAATGGCGGATAGACTCAATATGCCTGCGAAGACGATCATTGATGTCGATGCTCTTAGTAATAAAGACCGTGTAATGGGGTTGTCGATTCATCGAACCATAACTGCTGTAGGAGGCATTATAGGGCCACTGCTCATAGCGTACATTATTACCTCATTTGGAGGGCTGGACTACGCCGATAGTTTTCGGCCCGTCTTTCTCTTTCAATTTGTAGTAAGCATTGTCATTTTTGTCATTATATGGAAAGGGTTAGATGAGATAATCGTAAAGCGAAGTGAGGAACAAACTGGTTTTTTGAAAAGTTTCTCGTCGATCTTTCAAGGGTCTACTGCCCTGAAGATTCTTTTCATTAAAGAAATTCTCCAGAGTTTCTTCGGGTTAATGTCACGCCCTTTTCTAGAAATTTACCAAGTTGATGTCAAACTGGCGACCGCTTTCATCCTTGGGTATATGGGAGCAGGCGAAATGATTGTTGACGTATTTCTGTCACTCCCTATAAGCGGATTAATTTTAAAATTTGGCCGAAGGAAGATCGCCTATATAGGTCACCTTGTGGGATTGTTGGCGAGAAGTATCCTTTTCCTAACCCCCGCTTCACATCCCGAGGTCTTAATTCTATATAGTATTCTAGGATCCATAGAAGGTTGTATGTATCTCGGATGGGACGCTTTCGCTCTAGAAGTTGTTCCTCAAGAGATTAGGGGAAAATACTTAGGGGTAAGAGAAATGTTCGTCGGCATAATGGGTATTTTTGCACCTTTAGTAGGAGGTATCATTTGGGAGATTTCTCCAGACTATCTCTGGTGGATTAATGCTCTCCAATGGACGTTCGTAGCATTCCCTATACTAATATTACTCATGGAAAAGTATGACCGACATTTAAGATAACGAGTGGAATGATTTGGAGAATGGAGCGTGTGCTGGAGAGGTTAAGTGGGAGGTGTTTTTCTTGTTTTGACTATGTGAATCTCATCTTCCTCTCTTAAAGACCGGTCGATAGTGTGGTGATGTTGAAATGGACAAAAATGTATATGTTTGGCGGTGTAGGAATATGAGTGAGGAAGTAAGAGCTTGATTTTTAGTTAGTTAAGGGCAGGTTAGGCAGTTTGTTAATTAGTTAATTAGTTATTTAATATGTTTGGGATTAAAATTTAGTCCCCAAACCCAAACTATTAAGTTTGGCAGCGACTGAAAGCTACATGTAAAGGGCCAGAAACGATTTTTCTGCGGAGAGCTCATTCGGTTGCTGAAGCAAAGAAAAGAATGACTAGAAGTTAAAAAGCCGTGAGAAAAGGCGTGTGCGTTATGGTGAATAAATGAAACAAAAGATCGGACTTTTTATTGAGAACTATGTCAGAAATTACAGAGAAATGAAAGGCGCAAGAACGGAATGGGGTGAACCAGTGGTTGCTTTTGCAGATTCTAATGACATTCTATTTAGGAACCTAAAAGACATTGTGAATATTAACCATGCGCTCCCTTCTGATTTGTTAGAAAATGCAGGAACGGTTATTTCATACTTCATTTCGTTCGAGAAAGCTGGTGTGATGAACAATGTTGGAGGTACTCAAGTCTCCAAAGACTGGGCATTAGCGTACATAGAAACAAATCAATTAATCGCGGACTTGAACAACGCCCTATCAGAGATGTTGAAGAAGCAGGGGTTCAAATCAGCAGTTGCGCCACCGACTCATGACTTCGACGAAAAGAACCTGGTCAGTTGCTGGTCGCAGAAGCATGTTGCCTACATAGCTGGTTTAGGCAATTTCGGGATCCACAGAATGATAATAACTGAGAGAGGATGTTGTGGGAGACTCGGAAGTCTAGTGACTAACGTAAAGATAGAACCAACCAAAAGAAAGTGTGAAGAATCTTGTTTGTATAAAGTGGACAAATCGTGTGGCTTATGTGTGAAAAAGTGTATTCATGGTGCTTTAAAACTCGACGGTCTTGATAAGAGGGCGTGCTATGAAGTTTGCTTAGAAACTGCTGCGATCTACTCCAGCTTAGGCTTGGCTGATGTTTGTGGAAAGTGTATTGCCAATGTTCCTTGTAGTTTCATAAACCCAAGGAGGGCGTCGAAATAAACCGCAGCGCCCACGGATATTTCTGAGTACTCATAGCCTTGTGCACAGGAAGCAGTCGCGCAACGGACATACTGATGATTTGGTCAGAAGAAGATTGGATATCAATTTAGGCAGACTCAACTTTGATTGTGCTTCGAATCCCCTATTGATGGGTGGGAAGGCTTCTGGGCTCAGACCAGAATCCGACCTTGGAGCCAGAGCTATCTTATCCGAGCCTCTCAAGCCAGAACGCTGTTTTCTCTGGCCTTCACTGGCTTGGACAAAAAAAAGACTCATGCCAGAATTTTCGCTACTCAGTCTCAGAAAATTTATCCGAGTAATTCAGGTACAAGTCGTTTTTTTTGGTTAATTTAATTTCCCCTCTCATAAATCTTAAATTTATCCCCCAACGCACGCGTCAAGTTCAAACCTTTCGATTTTACAAGATGGATTTGATGTTCAAACTTGAATATCTTGAACTTATGTTTTTGAGACATGAGAATAACAAAAGGAAGTGGAAGCAATTTGAAAGAAGGTTTAACAGATACACAGAAAACGTAAAATCGGACTCTCTTTCTCAAAAAGAATTGCAAGAAGAAAATGAGATTACTAGGGAAACAATTTATCAGTATTCTAGGCTTCTAATGTTAGACATAGACAGTTTCTTCGTATTTGCCAATATTCTTTTGGATCGTATTCCTTTTCTTCTGAGACCGTTATATAAAGGCATAGTAACAAATCGCTATATCGCAAAAAGACATTTTGAAAGTTTCAGGAAACATCTTGATTGGTTCGAAAAAAGTCCTAGTAAACCTCCAATTATAACACCTAGATAAGGAGCTAGACTGTCTAACAAGATTGGTAGATTGTCTGTCACTTAACCAGCTCCGATAGTCCTACTGCGACAAATCGAATCAATATAGGTCTGACTTGTATTTAAGATTTGGAACAGAGCTGATATATCATCCTGTATGCGAATATGTGCGCGTATTGTGTGTGAGAATGTGAGTGAAAAGGAGATAATGTTTTAAGAATAGCTATTTTCTTAAGTTCACTTCAACCTTAAGTATTTTTATATATTTTCAAATAAATCAAGTCTCTATTAGATAGCTGTTATGTGTATGTGTGTAATAGGAGTGTGTGTAGGGGAGAGAGTATAGGAGAGTAGGGGAGTAAGAATGTATGTTAGTATTAGTTTATGAGTAGTTGAATGGGTTTGGGGATTAAAATTTAGTATAAAAAAGAGAGGGATGATTTGGGAGCTATTTTAACATCTCCATCATCTTCTGGCCTTCACCTTCGTTCATGACCATTTTGATTTCATTTGAATTGTGTCCAAGCCATTGAATAAATACTGGTTCCATTAGGCTTCTTTGAAAAGCCTCAGCAGTCGGAGCCTCGTATATAATATATATTTTATGATCAGGCAAATCTGTCCAGACTCCTACTCTTTTCACACCGTATTTCTTTTCTATTTCCGCTCTTGAAGCCGCGACTTCTCTCAGCAACTTCATCATTTCTGGGTCATGCATCGGACACGTTTCCAGCGAATGTTTTAGATATCATTAAAAAGTTGGCATTTTGAATACCTTAAAATAAATCTCTGAGACTTGAATATCTTTCTACAGGAAATAATTTAGCATACCAGTTGATGGAACTCATTTAAAATCCCTTGAAACCTATTTTGCATTAAATATCTGCTAGACCTTATAAAAATGCCTTGAAATTCGCCAAAATTTTATCGAACTATCTCAGGAAATTTCAGGTTTAAATTCAGCTTGAAATCATTTTTTAATTAAATCTTAATTCAAGCAACCAACTTCCAGTTGACGATTGGTAGTTTCTTTGTCTCGCGGGCGAGTTATTGACTTTTGTAAGTGACTTCTGCTTATATCCTCAAGAGTAAAACATGTTACTAAATCAGCGAGTGCCAAAGATTACAAACATTCGCAAATTGAAAAAGAAATCATTAATAAGAAATCTGGTAAGTGATTCTTGATTTTGGCGTTACGTGCAAGATTTGCAGGAATTCTCGGTATAATTTCGTTAATAGTACCGTTTTTCATATTCATTGGTAGTTACTATAGGATATTGTTTTGGATAATAGTAGAAAGAGTAAACTATGAAAATGTCGGCTTCTTCCTATTCACAACCCAGTTTGGTACAGCTACTCCAGTGCCAAAATCCTTATTTTTATTCTCATCATAGTTGGAAGCATATTATTGATGATTAGACCCCGATCATCTAGAGCTGGAGGTATATTAGTGTTAGGAGACTGCGGTATTCAGATAGCTAATTACTTCCTGCATGCTCGCGAGGGCTTCTTCCCGGTCTACCAATTCCTATCGGACTGAGTATCGCTATTGTTGCGGGAGTAATGGCAATACGTATTAAAACGGGAGTGACTCGAACTCCGGAAGTCTAAGCTGCTAACAACTCTTTGGATAGGCTTGACAAGCAAAAAGCTTACTTTGATGGCAGCATAAAAAGAAGTGCTCGCGCTAACACTAGGTATTCATGTTAACTTTAGTCTTTCCTTTTTCTGTAAGCATATATTTTTTCCAAGTTTGGTTTTGGGGGTTTATACTTATGATTATCTTCTAGTCTCTAATTCTTTTTAGGCTCTGCTGACGTTCTGAAGTGAACGATTTACATTTTTTACGATATCCGAAGCCCTTAATACTGAATGGTTCTGAAGTTCTTTTAAAATGAGTAGTCTACGGTCAATGCTTAGCACAAACAATATTGATTCTTCAAGTAATTCATCATTCTTTGCGGACAAATTGATTCCTTATAGTTGAATTTATTAGAAATATTTATAATTTTATAAGAAATTAAAATGCAGATACTAAATATCATCATTCTTAACCCTTTTCTTTTAATAGAATTTATTTGTAATTATGATAAACATATGCTCAAGAAAGAAATTCGTGAAAGATGCTGTTCTCATAAAGTAGACAGGTCTTCCGGACAAAGCACTAAAGCTTGGCAACTCGAAAAACTAAGGTTAGTATCCAAAAATAGGGAAGGGCATATTACCTAGTGCTGTATCTGAATCGCTGGGAGATTCAAATTCATTTCAATCGTGTCTTTGGATTGATAGAAGATATTGACTATTTTGATCGGGTCCTTTTTTTCTTGGTAAGAATTTAGTTTTAATGAATTCTGAATTCATAACCTAAAAAAGGTCATACAACCAATCCAATATCATCTAAACTCATTTAATGCTTGAAACACCGAATTAAAAATATGTCAGTGTTGATTAAACATGACTTTACAACTGGAAGAGAAAAGGCAAAAACTTGGAATTGGTAGCGCACTAGCTAAATACCCCCGACTAGTGAACGGTGAAGCATTTGGTGCTCTTAAGAGAATAAGGGCAAGAAGCTTCGGTATGGCGCAAGTTGACGATCAGATATTTCTGGGATACTGCACTATTCATCTGAAATATTTCTTGGATTTAATCCACACTAATGAAGTTATACGATGTCCTATCTGTGATAAAGAATGGCTAGCTCATCGAAAGCCAACTTACTACTAGTATAAGCAGCTTTTATTGAGACAGCATTTTTGTATTTGACTGTGTGACAAAGGCGAACTTTTAAAGGCATCACTAAATAGCACACGCTGGATACCCTTTAAAAGAAGAGCTTAAGAAAATATGGATCGTGAATTCATAATTAATTTAAGATGTTTTAGTATGGAATGTTTGGTAAGGGTTGACTGTTAGCTACTGCTCCTAGGCATTTGTTGCCGTGAGGGCTATCGCAGTAATTGACAGTTTCACCCTTAATTCTAACACTAATTTCGACAAACTTTTTTCTTTGCATCAGGTCTAACACCCATGATCTATTGCGCTGGTTAATCATGAGTGTCACTTTTTAAATATTGCAGCTACATGGCGTAGCCGAAATGGAAGAAATGTTCAGAACTTACTTCTTAATTTTGTTCTAAACATTTTCACAACTCACTTATTCTTTCGCCACTAAAAGCTTTCTCTTAGGGCGTCAGAAAGTGACTGAGTTATTACGGATTGGCCTCATAAATCTCATACCCGTATTTATTGGTCTATTTGGCCGTCTACTAGACATATTGACGTCCATAGTTGCCTTACATAACCCCAATAACTTTGAGGCTAACCCACTTTCAACAAACTGGGCAATAAACATTGCAGCTGGGATTCTAGCATGTATTCTACCACAGTTGATCCTGCTAAAATGGCCCTCAAGCAGATGTTCCGCATATGCCGGAAGCTATCTTGTAGCACTTACGATGTATCTTCCAGTCTTTAACAACATAGGCTACCTAACCCGCTAGCATTATCATGATCTTCAGAATGATTAATTGGATCCAAGCGAGTGAGCAATTGGGGCAAGAAAAATGAGGAACGCAATCCCCGACCAAAAGTTCTTCTGCTCCATCCCCTTCTGCAGAGTCAAAAAAATAAGGAAATGCAGCGACTGCCTCAAAATGTACATTCTGCTGGAAAAACGAAGACAAGAACTCCTCCAAGAGGCAGTTAATTAACCATTACTTCCCACACGCCAAACTACATCCTATTATGATCACCGAACAAAGAAAAACAAATAGAATCAGAAGAGGGTTCAGCGAAGGAAATTTCCTATCTCTCGCTTTTCTCGAATGTCTCATCCATGATTTTTAGCATTGTGTATTCGCAGAATTCCTGTAAACACTTCATCATGTCCTGCTCAACCATCAAGTGAAGCATTGAGCCAAGGGCTGATGCAATCGCCTTAGCTTCTCCAACCATCCACGAACGAAGACAACTATCAATCATCCTGTTAACTTCATCTTTCGAGTACTCAATCTTCGAATCACTTCTCTTATCAACGGCCGCATCTCTACTTGTCTGAGTATCATCTTTAAAACGTTCCCTGAGCAACTTCACAAGCTCGCGAGATGGATCTCTCGTTGCGAGCGCTTTGATCTTATCGGCTTCTTTATTGTAAATCATGAAGAAGTCCTGAATAACCCTAATAACCTTAATTGCCGCCCTAATTCCTCCCACGCGGGCGCTGCTATTATCAGCCGTTGAAATCG
>JAUPKU010000056.1 GCA_030837285.1 Thermoproteota archaeon
ACAGGCTTAAGGCAAAGGTGAAGCTGGCGAGAGCTTATGAGAAGGTCGAAAATCAGCGAAATGATTTTCTCCACAAGCTTTCTAGGTTCTACGTCAACAACTATGATGTTATTTCCGTTGAGGATTTGAATGTTGCGGGCATGGTAAGAAATCATTGTTTGGCAAGGAGGATTCAGGATGCTTCTTGGAGCAAATTCTTTTCAATGCTGTCTTACAAAGCTGAGAATGCTGGTAGGACGCTTGTGAAGGTGAATCCAAGAGGCACAAGCAGAGAATACAAGCATGGAGAATTGGATAGAGACTATAATGCTGCTCTGAATATTTTGGAGCGTGGGGTCGGGACGACCCTTAAGCCTGTCGAGATGAAGCCTCTACTGGTAGCGATACCTGCAAGCGTCATCGTTGAAGCAGGAAGCCCACACGATTTATCGGTAGGGTAGTTCACCAGCCCAATCAGCCCTAGCCGCAACGCGAAGCTACCCCGTCACATGGTTGGTTGGATTAAATTTTAACCCAAACATACGCTAATAGCGTGCGTGCTACTATATTGACTATTCACCAGAAAGGTGCGTGGGAGTATTTTTTTAGGTTTTTCTCTAGTTTTTCAGTGACTGCTTTTGAAATATCGACGTCAAGTGCATTTGCCAAGATGAAGCAGTAGATGATAACCTCGGCTACTTCTTCTTTGATCTTGTCCGCGTTTTTCTTGGCATGTTCAATGGAGTTTTCAGATGAGGTCCATTGAAAGGTTTCTAATAATTTACCTGCATCAATTGATATGGATTCTGAAATGTCTTTTGGATTATGATATTTCTTCCAGTCTATCTGAGAAACAAATTCTTCTATATTCTTCTTCAATACGCTAATTGTAGTGGAATCATCTATGCTCATACCTTAGAATTACTAAAATCCCAACCTAAATAGTTTAATGAGCGCGAGCTAATCATGCCTAAGCGATTCAATTAATCTCAATGTTTATAATTACTTCTGCAATTTTGTCTACAGGACCTGTATGTCTAAAATGATATATGCGTTCCTTTTTCGTGTCTTTTATTTGAAGCACGTGCTATAACGTCTTAGAGTTTAAACACTTAAATCAATACTCTTATAAGCGTGTATGCACCTAATGTATTATAGGGCTAAGCAAATTTAAGGTGAAAACAAATGACAATGCAAATAAGAATGAGAATGCGGAGCGTAGGGCGATTTGCTTATTGGAAGAACTTCTAACCAATGCGAATTGTGCGCAAATATTTTTTGAAATAGTGTTAGTAAAGAATCAGAACAAGCGTGAAGCTCCCAAATTGAGTCTGAAAAATAAGGCTCATTCACGCTATTAATTGTAGATATTGGCTGAAATCGCGAGCGCTATCGGAAAAAGAGTTGAGATTAAAGGTTATTTAGAGATTCGATGCGCGCTAGATGGGTGAGTAGATATGACAGTAAGTTATGGACAAATAAGAACGCATAAAACATTTAGTGATGACGGATGCAAAGGTTGCGGTTATAGAGCAGGCAATTACTGCTGGTGGCAATGTCCATATAACATGTGGCATCAAGGACAGCCAACGAGGGATTAGGGTGCGCGCGCTAGTCATTCAAGAATCAAGTTGGTTGGTTGGATTAAAATTTAATCGCAAACTCAAACGGAAACGAAATATGACAAAAAAGGACTCAATAAATATTGGTCTTATGGTAGAAGTTCATTGATGTCGTAATTGGCTACACATAGGACGCTGTCAGCGCCTCCATAGTATACGAGTATCTCATTGTCTATTTTGACTGCCCCGCAACTGAATACCACGTTTGGTACTGCCCCGAAGCGTTCGTACTCTTCTGTTGGTTCCAGAATGGGTTTTGGAGATCGATAAATGACTTTTTCAGGGTTGTTCTTGTCAAGTAATATGGAGCCAAGCCGATACACTTTATCGAAGTCCATACCATGATATATTAGAAGCCATCCTGAATCAGTCTCAAGAGGTGGGCCTGCTATACCTACTTTTAGGGAGTCCCATTTTTCTCTGTCAGGTCTGATGATAGCGCCCATGTTACACCATTTCACAAGATCATCAGAATATGCAATACATATATCTGGTTCAATCCTATGGAGTAGAACATATCTTCCATCAATTTTTTTCGGGAAAAGTGCAGCATCTTTATTTCGAATTCCTGAGAAGGGAAGCAACCTATTTCCCCAGTTCCAACGCCTATTTATGAAGTCATCAGCTCGTATAGACGTCATGGAAACTTGATATGTACCTAAAACACGATTATGTAATGCAGTGTAACACATAAAGTGTTGTCCATCAAGCGATGTTATTCTAGGATCCTCGCATCCGTCTACTTCTTCAGATATTGATGGTTCGAAAATGGGATATGGCAAACGTTCATCGATTTCGTAGCCATCTGTCGAGGAAGCGTAACCCAATCTAGAAACGCCGTCGTCGCCCATAGCACGGTACAAGATATGAACTCTCCCCTCTTCATAGAGGGTCCCGGCGTTGAAAACCATCCTTGACTCCCAAGCATGCTCAGCAACAGGCTTAAGGATAGGATTATTCTTGAAACGTTCCATTTTGTATCCACCTAGTTTTTAATCTTTTAAATTTACTTCAACCTATTATTCTGCGTAATATTGAAGAGTGTTATGAATTTTCCATCCATCATTCCACTATATCCACATAGTTTGAACGATTCTACCTTGTTGTCTAAATCTAAAGAAATCATTTAGAGGTTAGCTACAGATTTTAGTTAAAACCGTCAAAGTCTTCAAAGAAAATTATATAAGAAAATGCCAAACGTCCGAATCTTTAAGGTCGTGGAATAATAGTTTAGAACTCTCTCAGGGTAATACAATTGAGAATAATCATTTAAACGTCGAATGCAAAAGGAAGACTAATTATGGAATTCTCCCCTTTTAACTGATAAAAATAAACTCTATGACTTCTCCTGTCCACGATATATGCGTGTATCGGGAGACATATACGTTTCAAACGAACAAGAAGCCGATGATAACTGCCGTCTAAACTTGACAGCATCCTAATTAGTCTTTGTATTGCGCCCATATTTTTTAGCAAAAGCAAAAGCGTTTAAATAGTTAACATCCAAGAATTTCGTCGAAAATTTCTCGGATATTTAATAATCCCTCTAAATGGTTATGTTCATCTACAACAGGAATATGGCGCACTTTTTTATCGCTATAGAGTGCTCTCAATTCTCTAAAGCAGATATTATCCTTGACAGTGATTAAATTCTTCGTCATCTCCTCTTCCAAGATAGTATTCAGTGATTTATTCAATGCTATACATCTTATGGCATCTCGCTCAGTAAATATTCCTATAGGTCTGTTGTCATGATCGACTATCACAATGGAGCCGATATGTTTTTTGTATAGAATCTCTATTGCCTCACTTAGCGTTATTTCTCCTCTTGATGTAACAACATCTTTAATCATAATTTCTTTTACTTTTATGTCAACAACCCCCATATCATAAACCTCTAATATGTCAAATGTTTTTTAACACAAATTTTGTGTATATCGGTTATTCCAACCTTTTTGTTTGGTTAGATAATTCGTGCTAAAAAATATAGCCATCCTCTTTAGGAGTTATCAAAGAGCTGCAGTTGGTAGAAGAGACCTCATGCGATCATAAGATCTAAAGCGAACCTCGCTTACTGCAACTTCTTTAAATAGATCGATATATTTCTTTGCCACTGCTGGCCACATGAACTGTCGACCATGATCATATGCTTTCTCTTCTATATTCTTCCTCAGCTTATCATCTTTCAGAAGAGTAATTGCACATTCTACAATGGAATCAGAGTTCTCAAACTCGCAGAACAATCCGCGGCCGTTAGACAATAGTTCCTGTGCATGAGGAAACGGAGTGGATATAATCGCCTTTCCCGCCGCAAAAGCGTAAGCAAGAGTTCCGCTTGAGACTTGATCCTTTGCAGTATAAGGAACAACGTAGATATCCGTGGCCTGTAAATATTTGAAAAGCTCTTCTTTAGGTAGGAAACGATTTTCAAATGCAACATGCTCTCTTAATCCATAATTATCAACAAGCGTGGTTAGACTACTTCTATACTTTTCACCATCCCTCTTCCTAATTTCTGGGTGAGTTTCACCAATTAGAACGTATACAACTCTAGGATCTTGTTTTATAATTGAAGGCAGAGCATTAATGACATATTCAATACCCTTATGGCTATTTATCAATCCAAAAGTGGATAGGATTATTTTGCCTTCAAAACCAAGGGATCTTTTCACCTCTTCCCGGTTATTAGGAGGGATATCAGGGCATCCATGAGGAATAACGCATATATTGTTTCTGGCATTGAACTCTTCTTTTAGAACTTGGAAAGCGTTAGATCCAATAACTACTATCGAATCAGCAAGGGCCACAATTTCCTTTAATAATTCTCTTTTCTTTGCGACTCTCTCAGATATTCCTTCTTTAGGAGCCAAGGGTAAGCTATGCAGTGTTATTACAATAGGTTTTTGAAGCTTCTTTAGGAATGAGATGATGTATTCGCCCTCTCTTCCTCCATAAAGAGCAAATTCATGCTGTAAGCTTACTACGTCAATATCTGAGTTGTTTATCCAAGACGCAGAATCAAGATAGCTTTCAAGCGAGTTTCTCTCAATTTGGAATTTCACTCGTTTATCATAATTATATGTTTCTTCCACGTCATTAACTGCTACAACAACCCCAGGGGTTTGAACTTCATATCGATCAATAGCTTTAATGAGATCTTCCGTAAAAGTCGCCACGCCACACTTTCTAGGCGGAAAAGAAGAAACATAAGCAACCTTCATTCCTTGCCCTCCACTAGTTTATATCATAGCTTACCAGTCGCCACTATGGCTTGAAGAAGCGTACGCTTTAACACATAAGGAAATGCAAAATATTTTGAAAGATAGATTTCACACTATACATATAGCATAACCATATTTATTAGCATGTGTGGGTGTAATATTACAATAACACTTTACCCTGAACATTTATAATTAATAGAAATTATCTTCATCTCCTTCTTTTCATCATTATCTGCAAATGGTTTTTTCTATGTTAAAGAGAAAAAAACGATAGTGCGCGTTTTTTACCAATTATGCTGCGATAAGACCAAAAGATGCGCTTTAAATAAAACACCCTATTACGATATTGAACTACAAAGAAAATAAATTAGAAAATTATTTACTTTCGTTTTCTGAATATTCTTCATCTAAGTCTGTAACGTACTCGAATCCTGATCCCGGGAGTTAAGCTCGCGCTAATGACCATCAACCACGACTATACTATTCGCAATTTGCTTAGTTTTATTAACTACTTCAGCCACCGTAGCGGCCTCGTTCAAAGTTGGGATAACGCATACAACCTTAGCGGTTTTTCCAAAGCATTTTCCTCTTTAGTTTTGCTTGGATTTTGCACTAACGAGGTTTACTAAGTGAAGTATGGGAGCGATTTACCTTTCGTACTTTTCAATTAGAAGTGATTCATGATAAAATCTCTGAGTGCTCTGTGACCAGCCATAAATCCAACTATCTTCTTCGTAGCCTGGGTTATTTGCGCGTCAAATAATCTTGTTATAACCAGAGAGAACACAAACACAAAAATGCCGATGATGAATCCTTTTACAACATCTATTGTGCCAAAGTACAAGATGAAAAGGCTTGTAATGACCGCGCCTATCTGCCCCATTATGAAGGATCTTATGATAAAGTAGAGTCTTTGCAGCCACGTGGAAAGCAGCAGCACCTTGATTATTGCCCTTTTTCCAATCTCCCTCTTATCCTCAGACGCTATACTTTCTACCTGTTGAAGTATCCGTTTTGTGTAGTTAACGTCTGACAAATGCAATATCATCCTTGCGTAAGTAGCATCTGACAAATCCGTGGAACTCGCGCTTTCAAGCTCTAACAAAATTCTCTGCGCA